>JBDTMK010000001.1:0-31814 GCA_039934315.1 Pyrinomonadaceae bacterium
AAGACTGCGGCCCGGGATATGTACGAGGCGGGTCTTTCTTTTCGTGTAATTCGTGTGTTTTGTGGTTCGCTTTGTTCGTGTTCTTTGGTATGGGTTCGTGGTTTCAGTTCTTACGAAAGATAACCACGAAATCACACGAAAGGACATGAACAAGAAAGATGCACGAAACGGGAAAGGCTCGAAAATCCACCTATGACTTTGTCGCTTCGCGGGTGTATCGAAGAAAAGCTGAAATCACTATACACACGAATAACACGAAATAAGACCTAACTGCGGTGTCTGCGGCGCGCGAACTCCCGTCGTTCTTAAGTAGGGAGTCTTTTTGTTGCGCTGTTCACTGTGCGACCGGCCATTATTTTTGTTATTTTTATACCCGTATGTCCGAAGCAAAAGTTAAGAAGATCAAGCCCGACATTCGGGCGATAACCCGGCTCGTTCCACCGAGCGGCAACCTAGTACAAGGTCAATCAGAACTTCCCATCGATCCGCAATTGGCGAAAGAGGCCGCTGAAATAATCGCGGCGAGCCAGAACCATTACGGGGGCAGCGAAGGTGATGCGAATCTCCGGTCGGCGGTAGCCGAAAAGATCAAAAGGTATAACGGGATCGAGATCGACGTTAATGCTAAGCCGCTACAGCTGATGATCACAACCGGCGGCACGGGAGCGTTGATCGGCCTGACCCAAAGCTATCTGCGTGGGAAATCAGCGCTGGTTTTCGAGCCTTACTATCCGTATCACCGCCGCATACTCGAGGAGTTTGGCGCAAAGACCGAGTCGTTCGCGTTGGATGAAAAGCTGACGTTCGAAAAAGATGCTCTGCTTGCGCGGTGCAAGGAGCTCATCAGCCGAAACGAATTTCCTTTGAAAGCGATCATCGTCTGCTCACCCGCAAACCCGAGTGGAAAAGTGATGACGCAAACCGAGCTCGAAGCCGTTGCCGATGTTGCGCAGGAGCTTGATCTGCTCGTGATCTCGGACGAGGTTTACGAACATTACGTCACGGGTGAGAATCCGCATACTCCCATCGCGACGCTTCCCGGGATGTGGGACCGGACGATCACAGTAAATTCTTTCTCTAAGTCGTGGAATATCTCTGGCTGGCGTCTCGGATATGCTTATGGGAAGGGCGAGTTGATCGCTCCGATCAACAACGCTGCCAACGTCATTTACGTTTGTCCCGCCACGCCGCTGCAGGCTGCGTTGTCGCGAGTGTTAATGCGAGATGAGGCGTACTATCCCGAACTCCGCGACAAGTTCGACGCAAAGCGGCGGAGCTTCGGTGAGGGGATTAGCGATCTCGGTTTCGACATTTACGATTCAGGTTCCGCGTTTTACCTCTGGGCAAAGATCCCGCCGGACTTCACCGACGCTCTTACATTCAATGAAATGCTGATGGAAAAAGCCGGCGTGGGAATGACGCCCGGCAGCGCATTCGCCGACAACGACATGTGGGACGCTCACGTCCGGATCTGTATCGCACGGGAAGACTCGATTCTCGAAGGTGCTTTGGAGAAGCTTAAAACGGTTCTTGGTTAGACACGATCTATCAAAAACACGTATTTGCGATAGTGATGAATTTGGTGCTTTCACGGAAACCGTAGTCCATGCCATACCAGCGGCTCAACTCACGGCTGTAATTCGCGTATTCCAGCTTTGTTCTACCCGGGGATAACGACCGCCACTGCCGGCAGCTTTGCTTTTTCACGATGCCGCGTATCGAGGATCGTAAACCCGGGATAAAAAGGGACGGATTAAGAGCCTCGTTCAAATGATCTGAAATGAACGGTCTGAGTAGCATATCGCGGGACGCTTCAATGAATTTCCATTGACCGTCCGTCAATGCAACTGTCGGGATCCGGACGACGTCGCCGAAGCGGATAGTTTCTGTCAGACCTCTGTAAAACATGATTCCCGCATAATTTGCGGCCAGGTCAGCGTTCGAAAAAACACCGCTCACAAAGGTTCCGAAGTACGTCTTCTCTGAAGAGACCCCATTCTTTACGGCCTTTCGCTCGGCCGCCGCGTCCGTCTCTCCTTTCCCCAGAGCTTCGTTGCGGATCCTGTAATATTCGAACCCCTGCTGAAAAATATGCGCGATCTTATCAGTGCCGAAGCTCGACCCGTACATGTTGACCGTCGGGCTGATCGTTAAGTAATTCGTCGGGACCCACACAAAGATCGACCGCCCATAGCCGGTCTGGTACCTTGCCGGTTGGGATCGGAAATTGTGCGAATTCAACCAAGTTTGCGATCGTGTGAACGGAATTATCCCGTCGCCCAGACGTTTGAAAACCTCTCGCGCCACAGCCTCGTCAGAGCGAAGGTATGCAAGCTGCTTGCTCTCGCGTTCCGGCGAACCGCAATCACCCGAGCGCGTTGAGCCGTTCACACAAAGTTGCCGTACGGCGATCTCGGCGTTTATTTTTCCGATCGCGATGCGGATATTGTCTTCCACATACTCGGACACCTCGTCGCCGATGTCCGCCAACGGCACCGGTGGCAGGTTGTACTGGTCAGTTTCGAAGGCGTGCAGCGAACTGTAGTTCGCTAGCAGCGAAAACAGCAGACAAACTCCGAATATCTTGCGGAGATTCATACTTTAATTCGAAACGGGTTGAGATTGACCCGGTAAGATGCTAACACTAAAACAATGCCGCGCCGCACGTTGGTCGGGCGGCGCCGGCACATATCACGCGATCGGATAATCTCAACAATGCATTATCACCTCATCGGAATTTGCGGGACCGCAATGGCGTCGCTCGCGGGAATGCTGCAGGCTCGCGGGCATCGCGTCACGGGCTCGGACCAGAACGTCTATCCGCCGATGTCGACGCAGCTTGGAGCGCTCGGCATCGAGATCCTCAACGGCTACAAGAGCGAAAATGCGGACATCGGAGCTGACTGCGTTGTTGTGGGAAATGCCATAAGCCGCGGCAATCCGGAGCTCGAGGAAATCCTAAACCGCAAGATGCTTTATCGATCCCAGGCGGAGATCGTAAAAGAAGAATTCATTCGCGGCCGGAGGTCGCTGGTGGTCGCAGGAACGCACGGAAAGACGACAACGACAAGCATCGCGACATGGATTTGCGAAGTCGGCGGCCTTGATCCGAGCTTCCTCGTTGGTGGCGTAGTGCAGAATTTCGGCGCCAGCTTTCGTGTGACGGAAGGTCAGCACTTCGTTATCGAGGGCGACGAATATGACACAGCGTATTTCGACAAGAAGCCGAAATTCATGCACTACTTGCCCGAGATCGCGATCGTAAATAACGTCGAGTTCGATCATGCGGATATTTACCGCGACCTGCAGGAGATAAAGTTTCAATTTTCCCGTTTGATGAATCTCGTTCCGGGAAACGGAACGCTTATTGTCGGGATCGACTCGCCTGTCGCGAAAGAAGTCGTGGACGAAATGCAGGGCAAGCTGTTCACAACAGTCGAGACTTTCGGATTGTCCGACGATGCGAAGTGGCAGGCGCGTTACATTGACTTCTCCGGCGACACGACGCGCTTCACAGTTTTTCGAGACGGCGTAAGTTGGAGCGAGTTCGAAACGCATCTGATCGGTGAGTTCAATGTGCGGAACTGTCTTGCCGTGATCATCGCTGCCGATGCGTGGGGAATCTCAAAGGAAAAGATCCAGGAGGCGTTTCATTCATTCAAATCTGTAAAGAGACGTGTCGAGGTGCGTGGTGAAATTGGCGGCGTGACCGTCATCGACGATTTTGCGCATCATCCGACGGCGGTGGAAGAAACGCTGAAAGCCCTTCGCATGAAATACGAGGGCCGACGGCTCATCGCCGTCTTCGAACCGCGCTCGTGGTCGTCACGCCTCGCGATATTTCAGGAACCTTACGGCAAAGCCTTTTCATACGCCGACTATGTCATCATCGCCGGCGTTTATAATACTTCGGGGGCGAGCGAGCTTGGCAAAGTCCTCGACACGGAGAGCCTGGTTAAAGACATCGAGCTGCAAGGCAAACCCGCGATGAGTTTTCCGGACGCCGATGCGATCGTCGAGCATCTTCACCCCGAGCTCAAGCGGGGCGATGTCGTGGCCATCATGTCGAACGGCGGATTCGGCGGCATCCATGACAAGATTCTCGGCGTGTTAGAAGCCCGCCAGAGCTAGGGGATAAAGAGAGACGCGGAGAAAAGAGAGATGCGACTTTGCGCGGAGACATCGATCTCCGCGTCACCGCGTGTCTCTTTTCTCCGCGTCGCGTTTCAATCAACCCGCCCGTCAAAATTTGCGAGGTTTACAACGATCTCGTCCATCGCCGCCGTTCGCGTCGAACCTTCGTTTACGCCGTTGACGACCATCGAGAACGCGAGCTCTTCCCCTGCCGCTGTTTTCACGTAACCAGATAGTGCCGAGACCTGATCGATCGTTCCTGTTTTCCCGCGAACATTTCCTGCGGCGCGGGTATTTTTAAAACGATTCCGCAACGTGCCATCGACTCCGCCGATCGTCAAACTATCGCGCCATGCCTGCGAGACTCTGCTTCGCTTACCCATGTAGCTGTAAAGCTGGACGACAGCCGCCGGAGTTATTAAATTGTGTCTCGACAACCCGCTTCCGTCGTGCTGAATGATCCCGTCCGGAGCGACGCCGATCTCCGTCAGAAATCTTTTCACCTCGGAGAGGCCGAGCTCTGCACTATCACCACCACAGTTGGAGGGTGCTCCGCCAGGTAGTGTGAAGCAACTTACGTTAGCCCGCCTGTTCTCGCCCAGCGCCCACAGCAGTGTTTCCGTGTACATGTTCTGACTCGGCTTCATCGTCTTCTGTGCTATCAAACTCAACGGCGGCGATTCAAGTTTTGCAATCTCCACCGAAGTGTCGGGGGATTCGGTTAAGGGTCTCGAATTGATCGCACGCGTCTGGCCAGTGACCGTTATCCCCTTTGCAGCAAGACGCTCCCTTAACAGGGCGACAAACAATTCGGCCGGGCGTGAGACTGTCACTGAACCGTTGAATCCCGCATTTCCAACCGGCAATGAGCCGCTGATCTCTAAAATGTTTCGATCGATCTTCTTCTCGATCTTCAACGTTCGAAATGTTCCGGCGGTCGAGGTTGTGCATTGGTTAACGACCCGCACGACAAGGTTGTAAGGCGAGACTTTTACGGCACACGGATAACCTACCGGCCCTGGCGTAACGCTCAGATCGATCGCGTTATCGTTGAGCGGGAGAGCCGAGATCTCTGCTCCGTAATCCCACTGCAGATCGTCCCATTCCCACTCGCCCGGTACCGGAGTGCCCTTAAAAAAGGTCTCGTCAGCGATGAGATCGCCTTCGACCCGCTTCACGCCGGCTGCCGAGATCTTGTCAGCCAGATCATCCAGACCTTTGTAATAATTGCCCTCGGAAAAAGCGGTTGAGATCGAAACGTCACCGCGTCCAACGATGCGAAGGTTGCCTTTAACAACCCCCGTCGGATCCGGCCGCGCCGCATAGACGCTCGTAACAAACCGGAAATCCGATCCAAGTCTTTCGAGGGCCGTAGCGACGGTAAAGTTCTTCATGTTGGACGCGGGCATGAAGTATTTTTCCGCATTTTGTTCAAAAATCACCTTCCCGGTATTTAGCGAAACGATCTTGACTCCGACTTGCCCGCGCTGAAGTTCGGGTGCGAGCAGCCTTCCGCGAATCCTCGATTGCAGATCTGCAAGCGACTGGCGGGAGTTCGGCACGATCACCGGCGAGGGCTGCGAAATTGGAGTTGGTGTGGGGATCGGCGTCTGCCCCGAGGATGCAAATGCGAATACCGTCGAGAGTACAAAGAGGCTCAGGATTGTTTCTTTCATCGCGTCGATTCTACCGAAAACTCAGATGTACTAAAAGCTGAACCCGGTCGCTCGTTGTTGAGGATGCGCGTAACAGAATGATAAACTCGTTGAGTTTTTGTAACCACGTCTTTATTTCGTATTGAATTCTTAAAACCCGCTGATGAATTTCACGTTGTCCTTGCGACGCATAAAGTTCGTAATTGTCGTGGCTTTTGCCTTCGCTATTTTCTGCGTGTGCTTTTACCGTCCTTTGGGGGTCGTTAACGGAAAGGCAGCGGGTGATTCGTTGAGCTCGCCGAGCGGGCTTACTGCTTCGGACGCGGACTATGCGACGAAAGTGGGCGTGCATTGGCAGCCGGTACGCGGGGCGATCGTCTACCGGATCTTTCGAAACACCGCGAACGATAGTTCATCGGCAGTTGACGTTGGAACAACTCCGGCAAATTATTTCTTTGACAGCGCAGCGACGGCGGGGCAGCAATATTTTTATTGGGTGCGGGCCGAATCCGCGCAGACCAATAGTGGGTTTAGCAATTCCGATCAGGGAATCCGCGCCGTGGGCGACAACAATCCGGGACCTCCTTTCCCGCCCCTTCAGCCGCCGATCGTCCCATCCGGCAATCAGATCACCGCTGCGAAAGCTTACCTCGGCAAAACTCTTTTCTGGGACGAGCAGCTCTCGTCAACGAAAACAGTTTCCTGCGGGACGTGCCATCGCCCTTCGCACGGCGGTTCGGATCCGCGGACGTCTGTGGCGACACGCAATCCCGGATTCGACGGAACGTTCGCGACGCCCGACGACATTTTTGGATCGCCCGGCGTGCCGGTGAATTACTCTGACGGTAACTACGGATTGTCCGGCATTTTCGGCATGGGCCTTCAAGTCACCGGCCGCAAGGCTCCTTCGTATTTGAATGCGGGTTATTCAGATCTCGGACTCTTCTGGGACGGTCGTGCGAATGACGTGTTCCGCGACCCGATAACGAATACCGTTATTCTCGGAACGAACGGATCATTGGAAAGCCAGTCGATCTTTCCGCCGATCTCGGACGCGGAGATGGGACATAGCGGCCGTGATTGGCCGCAGGTTGCAGCTCGAGTATCGGCCTCCAAGCCCCTGGTACTCGCGCAAAACATTCCCGCAGGGCTGATGGCGTGGATCGACGGCCGCACTTACGCCGAGCTTTTCGAAGAAGCTTTCGGATCGCCCGGGATCACACCGGCCCGCATCGCCATGGCGATCGGCACACATGAGCGAACTCTCATTTCCGATAGAACCCCGCTCGACAGATACTCCGCCAATATTGGGACGCTCACGGTCCAGGAAGAGGATGGACGCGATTTGTTCCTTGCGCTGCAATGCAATTTTTGTCACGGCGGCCCGCTGATGAGCGATCAATCTTTTAATAACGTCGGCGTCCGTCCGCAGATCGAGGATCGCGGCCGCGGCGCGATCACCGGTTTTCCGGTCGACGACGCGCGATTCAAGACGCCCAGTCTGCGAAACCTGGAACTTCGGGCGCCTTACATGCACAACGGCCGCTTTGCGACGGTTGAAGACGTAGTGGAGTTCTACAATCGCGGCGGCGATTTTGACGCACCCAATATCGATCACACTCGAATTCGTGCGCGAAACCTGACCGCTCAGCAAAAGACCGATCTGGCCGCATTTATGAAGCGCCCGCTGACCGACGAGCGGGTGAAGTTCGAGCTGCCGCCGTTTGATCGTCCACAACTTTTTACAGAATCGAATCGCGTGCCTGTTGTTTCGGGCAGTGGCCGTTCCGGGTCCGGCGCGTTCGAACCGAATCCGATCGCGATCGAGCCGCCCATGGTTGGCAATCCTAGTTTTACAGTGGGCGTTTCAAATGCGCTTGGCGGAGCTCCGGCCGTTGTCGTTATCGACTCGGCCGATCCGAGTGTGGGTGCGAGCATCCCTGGCTCGGGTTCTTTTGCCCGCATCAGCGTCAACCTGGCCGGCGGTGGATTCGGCAATGGATACGGATCGGCGAATCTGTCGATCCCCAATAACCCGGCGTTGGTCGGTCAGACATTTTACGGCCGATGGTATGTCACGGACGCGGGCGCGACAAACGGCTTTTCCGTCTCGCGCGTTTTTCAATTCACGATCTTTGGCAACGCGGCCGTCCAGCATGCTGTGCCTTTCGATTTTGATGGCGACCGCAAAACCGACATCGGAATCTTCCGTCCTGCAGGCGCCGCTTCCGAATGGTGGGTGAATCGAAGCGGCAATGGCCAGACGTTCGCTCTTCAGTTCGGAGCATCGACTGACAAGATCACTCCGGCCGATTACACCGGCGACGGGAAGGCCGATATCGCGTTCTTCCGTCCTGCATCGGGCGAATGGTATGTCCTGCGGTCCGAAGACTTCTCCTTCTTCGCTCTTCCTTTCGGGACCAACGGCGACGTGCCAGTAACGGCCGATTATGACGCTGACGGGAAGGCAGACTTCGCCGTTTTTAGACCGTCGTCATCGACGTGGTTCCTCTCACAATCCGCCGGCGCTCCGACCCGAATCCTTCAGTTCGGAATAGCCGGTGATCAACCCGTCGTGGCCGATTACGATGGCGATGGAATGGCGGATGTCGGGATCTTTCGTCAGGCCCAGGGCGGAGCTGAGTGGTGGATCAATCGGAGCACTGCAGGATCACTTGCGATGCAGTTCGGGGCGAACACGGATAAACCCGTGCAGGGCGATTACACAGGTGACGGTAAATCGGACGTCGCAATTTGGCGACCGGCGAGCGGTGAGTGGTTCATCGTGCGAAGTGAAGATTCTTCTTTCTACGGATTCCCGTTCGGCACGAACGGCGACGTGCCCGCTCCCGGCGATTATGATGGGGACGGGAAGTTCGACGCGGCCGTGTTCCGGCCATCCAACTCAACCTGGTTCATTGGACGGACGACCGCGGGAACGCAGATCGTGCAGTTCGGCGCGACGGGCGACAGGCCGATACCGAATGCGTTCGTGCCTTGATTCGAAAGCCTGTTAAGAGTGAACTGGGACTGACAACTTGTTGCGCGGCTTGAGCCTACACCTATCATCTCGCTCGGTGAAATCATTGCAATAAACTGCAACACCGACTATAGTTTTCGTCAGTTTCAATCAAGCTAATCACAAAATCTTTATACCGTTTTAAGTCAAACTGCCGCACGCGGTCCGGCTGTAAACGCACCGAATATTTAACGGAGGTCCTTGCGTGAAAGTTGTAAGAATAGTTTTCTTTTTTTTCGCCATCGCTGTAATTGCAGCACCGGTATGGTGGTACATATCCGCAGACGTCAACGAGAAGGAGTTCGATGATGACGAACCGGATCTGCCGACATCCGTAAAGATCACGGATAAAGAAGAATATTTCCGACTGCGCAATGAGCATCTGGATCTGCTCCGCGGTTATGACACGGCCGAACAGGATTCCCGCACCAACGCCGTGCGTAAAATGGAGCAGGCCGAACGCGAGCTCGCGGCGCAAAGAGCGATTGAAGGCGTGCCAACTCTTGTGCGCGCGTGGCGTCCGCTCGGCCCCGCGCCGATCCCGGTGCCACCCAGCGCGACAAACAGCGGACGCGTTTCAGCGATCGCCGTTCACCCGACCAATCCGAATATCGTTTATGTCGGCACGGCGCAGGGCGGACTTTACCGCACTTTGGATGGCGGGGCCACATGGACGCCGTTGATGGACAGCGCTTTGACGCTTGCGATCGGTGCAGTAGCGATAGCTCCGTCTGATCCCACGACGGTTTTTGTCGGCACGGGCGAGGCCGCTCTTTGCGGGAGCGGTTGCTTTATCGGGGTCGGGCTTTATCGGATCACGAATGCCGATACGGCACCGCTTCTATCGCAAGTCATAAACAAAGACGCAGGTGGGAACGACGTCTTTACCGGTCGGGCCGTCGGCGAGATCATTATCCACCCGACGGATCCGAATATTGTATTTGCCGGAACAACCACTGGTGTCGCGGGCCTCGGGCAGGGAACTACCGGAGCGACTCTTCCAAACGCGGGACTTTTCCGCACGACGAATGCAATGTCGGCGGACCCAAGGTTTGCAAAAATTGCGATCAGCGGAACTCTTGGCTTAAGCCGTTCGGTTGTCGATCTCGCGATCGAACCAGGCAATCCCAACCGGATGGTTGCCGCGGTCATCGGCAGCGGTAACGACGGCGGAGTTTATCTTTCGACCGACGCCCTCGCGACCACGCCGACCTTTACACGCACCCTTGCTACCGGCGATGGTTCGACCCTTGGACGAACCGAGTTTGCGGTCAACAAAACCGGCGACGTCGTCACGATCTTTGCGGCGACCGGTACCTCCAACGGAACACTTTTCAAATCCGTTGATGCGGGCGCAACCTTCAATCCCGCCGGCGGCGGCACGGGTTTCTGCAGCTCTCAGTGTTTTTACGACATCGCCGTGGAAGTGGATCCGACAGACGTGAATCGTGTTTATCTCGGTGGTTCGCCAAGCCTCGTTTTTGGGCGTTCGACTACGGGTGGGGCGGCCTTTACGAACAGCTCGAACGGGTTGCACGTCGACACACAAGCATTCGCTCTCGCACCTTCCAATCCGAGCATTATGTACTTTGGAAGCGACGGCGGGATCTGGAAAACGGGCGACGTTCGATCGGTGGGAGCCGTTACCTGGACAAGCCTCAACAACACGACCTTTAGTGCGACGCAGTTCATGGGATTAGCTCTGCACCCGGTCGATCGCAACTATCTGCTCGGCGGCACGCAGGACAACGGTACCGAATTTCTCGCTCCCGACGGCTTCACCTGGGTCCGATCGGACGGCGGCGACGGTGGCTTCGCGGCCATCGATCAGAACGCGACGACGCCGACAAACGTCGTGGCTTATCACACGTACTTCAGCCAGACCACGACGCAGGTTGGTTTCGAGCGCGCCTTAGCGACCGAACCGAGCGGCGATCCTTTCTGGTCTACTTTTCAGGGCTGCCGAAACGGAACATCGAACAACGGTATCCTATGTGCCGACCCGGTCTTGTTCTACGCTCCGCTTGTCCGCGGACCGGGAACGCCGAATACGATTTACTACGGGACAAATCGCCTTTATCGTTCGATGAACATGGGAACAACGATGACGGACGTGAGCGGGACTTTGCCGGCGCGACTCGGCGCGATCGCGATCGCGCCCCAGGACGATAATGTGCGTCTTGTCGGCCTGACGACCGGGGCCGTTTACCTTTCGATGACCGCCGGAGCTACGACGATGACAAACGTCACGGGACCGATCCCGGCACGTTACATCGGACGCATTGCGATCGACCCGACAAATGCGAACGTGGCCTACGTCGCTCTTAACGGTTTCGGTTTGCCTGCCGGGCAGCACGTCTGGAAAACGACGAACCTTTTGACCGGGGCTCCGACATGGGCTCCCGCCGGAGCGGGAATTCCCGACACTCCGGCAAATGCTTTTGCGATTGATCCTGCGAACACTCAGAACATTTTTGCCGGCACCGACATCGGTGTCTTTAGATCCGAGAACGGCGGCGCATCCTGGCAGCCTTTCAGTCCCGGGCTGCCGCGAGTAGCAATTTTTGGAATGGAGTTCCAGGCGATGCATCGAGTCCTGCGCATCGCCACGCACGGTCGGGGAATTTACGAATACCCGTTTGCGAACCAGCGTGCGCCGTTCGATTTTGATGGCGACAACAAGACGGACATCGGGATCTTCCGTCCCGCCGGTTCGGCTTCAGAATGGTGGATCAATCGAAGCGGCAATGGCCAGACGTTCGCACTTCAGTTCGGAGCGTCGACGGACAAGATCGCCCCGGCCGATTACACCGGCGACGGGAAAACGGACATTGCTTTCTTCCGTCCTGCATCTGGCGAATGGTTCATTTTACGGAGCGAAGATTTCTCGTTCTTCGCACTTCCGTTTGGAACGAATGGCGATGTCCCCGTGCCCGCAGATTACGACGCGGACGGGAAGGCCGACTTCGCAGTGTTCCGGCCCTCGAACTCGAACTGGTTCATCTCGCAGTCCTCGGGAGCCCCAACCCGCATATTCCAATTCGGTATCACGGGTGATCAACCCGTCGTCGCGGACTACGACGGAGACGGGAAGGCGGATGTGGGAATCTTTCGTCAAGCCGCGGGCGGAGCGGAATGGTGGATCAGTCGAAGCACAGCCGGACCGCTCGCGATCCAGTTCGGTGCGAACACAGACAAAGCGGTGCAAGGAGATTACACTGGTGACGGAAAATCCGATGTCGCAGTTTGGCGGCCGGCGAGCGGTGAGTGGTTTATTGTGCGGAGCGAGGACTTCTCCTTCTACGGATTCCCGTTCGGAGCGAACGGGGACGTTCCGGCTTCGGGCGACTACGATGGAGACGGCAAGTTCGACCCGACCGTGTTTCGTCCCTCATCCGCGACATGGTTCATTGCGAGAACGACCGCAGGAACACAGATCGTGCAGTTCGGTGCAAACGGTGATAGGCCGATCCCGAACGCGTTCGTACCTTGACCAAATACTATGCAACGCAAGACGAAGAGAAGGCGGCGTTCTATTGACGCCGCCTTCTCTTTTGCAACAGCTAAATGATCTACCAGCGAACCGGCCGAAGATCCGGGCCGATGACGTGCTCGCCGGAAAGGATTTCCGGCGAACGGTTGGGATCCAACAGATTCGCACCGTCGCTATGAATGAAGTGGCCGCCGTACCAGACAACGACGTCCTGACCCACGATCGACTCGCCGTTTATGAACGGATTGATCTGAATGAACGCGTTCGCACTGGTTGTCTGATTGAATCCATCGTCAATTTCGTTTTGAAGCGCTGTGCCGCCGATAACTTCCTTGTAACGAAGGACCCAGAAATCACTGACGGCAAAAGCGTCGGCGGGTCCATCGAGCCTACCCGGTACCAGCTCATATGCCTCGTTGCCAGACGAATTTTGAATAAGCAAACTTCGGTTTGTCCCAATATTCCGCTGTCGCGTCAGCTCGGTCGTTAACGGCTGTAGAAACTTCCGCCCACGTTCAACCTGAAAGACTTTATTGTTCGGCTGCACGACGTCGAAATCGAACCGCCAGTAAGCGTGGTGATTGTGAACATCGCACACGCAAGAATTATTAGTCGTACCGAATGCGTAGCGTGGCCTGATTGTCCCGTCCGCCGCGAATCGCCACTCCATTAGATAACGGTACCAGCCCGCCTGCATTTCCGAGACTAAGACTGCTTCGGGTCCATACTGGGTATTTTGGACATAAATTGCTACACCACGGAAATTGCCTGTGTCGCTTCCGGTTTCGAGAACAGTTGTGGCAACCTGTCCGGCGGCGAGCAGTCGAATCCCGGGTGCTAGATCCGTCGCTCCCGCATCCGGCGCGTTAAACATGTCCTCCTGCCACTGCCAGTCACGATAAGGGCCGCAGGTCGACGGATTGTACTGGACGTTCAGGACCGGAACATGGCCTCGCTTCAAGACACTCTTGCCTTTGTATTTCACATCGCGGATCTCAATGCCTGATTTGCGGGTTCCCGACGAAGCGGATGGCCTAATGACAAGCATCTCCCAAAGGGTCGTCATGCTCGTCTGGTCGATAACCGTCAGGGTCGCCTGTCCGGCAGTGCCGTTCGACGTAGTAGTTTGACCTGCGGAACTTGGGCCGCACGAGCCCTCAACCGATCTGGACTGCGGCGGGGCGTTCCCCTCGTAACGAACAGCTTCGCCACGTTTTATACTGACGCCGACAATTTCGTTCTGCGTTCCGGCACCTCGGAGGCCGACATTTAGAAGGCGTTCTACCGTGCCGTCCAGGATGGTCGTCGGCGGCATCGGCTGGTATGCCTTCATCGCACCGCTCGCGAGATCGTTTGAATACCTCGAGTCCCCGCGAAGTATCGCGAGAGCTTCATTGAACTCCTCGTCGTTCGGCAGCGGATCGCTATATTCTTCGCGCACGGTAATGGACTCGCGGCCCGCGAAATCCGCTTCGGCGACGATCGCGCGGTCGTTTGTATAATCGTAAAACACCAGGCGAAAGCGCGTCGGGGGCCGTTCCGATTTCGACTTCGATTCGGCGAGATAGTCGAGACTCAGCAGGCGATACCTAACGCCATTGAGAAAAGACTGAACGGCGGGACTGTTTTCGACGCGCCTTGCAGCGGCATTCGCCTCCTCTTGCGAAGGACCCCATATGGCGGCTTTGATTATCAAACCGCCTTTTTTCTTCGAGCCGCGTGGCCCCGAGTACTTCGCCATTGCACACGAAACGAGAACAAAAATCAGCATTACGGAAGCGGCAGCAAGGTAACGTGGTTGGACAGACATTTCGACTCCTTCTTGTGAAAAAATAACGAGATCGGTCAGCAGAAGTATCACCGAGAGGGGCCCGTTTCGCAAGCTTTGTGAGGGCGCTAGAAAAATACGCCCGCGAGTCTGATAAACATCGCGGGCGGATAAAGAGATTGGAAACATTCGATCTACTTACACTTCGAGTAACCGCAGTCGCGGCAGAAGTCGCAACCGGAAGCATGTTCGAGTTGACCGCGGCATTCCGGACACTCGCCGATGAGATTCGACATCAAGGTAGAATTTGTAACCTCGGCTGCTGAGCCTTTCGCGATCTGCCGTTCACTTGCCGGCAGGTTTTTCAACCTTCGATCGATCAGCAACAGACATTCTGCGACGGCCTGCTCGGGTGAGGTCAGCAGTCGTTCGTTGAACCAGACCGCGTGCGTCGCCGTGACTTTGTTAAGACTGCGAGCGACGTCAGAAACCGTGAATCCTCCGCGAAGCATTTTTGAAGCGAGAAGGCCCACGCCTGCGCTGATAGGCCCGGTCGCGAACACTTCAAGAATGCGATGCCCGTCGTGGTTTACCGTAACGTAAAGATTCTGGTTCTCGAACGGGATCCGCCAGGTCGAGCCCTGAAGTTCGCGTGGACGCTGGACTCGAGGCGAATCAACTTCTTGGGAGGCGTCGAGTGAGTGACGCGGGGACGCGGCGGTCTCCGCATCTCCGTGTCCGGCTGTCTCCGCCTCGCTTGAAGATTTCATCGTAGAGAGAACCTGCCCTTCACGGCTTCCATCGCGGTAATAGCTGACGGCCTTGCAGCCGAGCTTTCGTGCGAGATGATAAAGTTCGTCTACAGACTCGACCGTGTCGTCGCGTGCTCCGTTGCAGGTTTTCGAGATGGAATTGTCCGTATGCTTCTGCGCCGCGGCGAGTACGTGAACGTGTTGGATCGATTTGATATTCATTGCCGAGATGAAATGTTCCGGCAATTCGTTTTCGTGATCGACGACGTGCTCGGCAGCGGACTTGATCGACTCTATGTCGGTCTGGTCGACATCGATCCCAAGTGCTTCCGCCGCGACCGAATGAACATAAGTGCGCGTGCCGAGCGTATCCTGCCTAACATATGCCCACGAAAAATTCGGCTCGATACCGGATGAAGTTTCGGCGACGAGCGAGATCGTGCCCGTCGGGGCGATCGTCGTCACCTCATAGTTGCGCGGGGTTAACGGAACGTCTCGGGAAATTCCGACCTCGTCATAAAGAAACGTTGCGTAAGAATCGCGGTTCTTCTCGAGCTCCGGAAAAACTCCTTTCTCTGCGCCCAATCGCAGCGAAGCTATCCACGCTTCACGGCGAACAAACCCCATCACTTGTTCCATCAGCTCTAGCGACTCGTTTTCTCCGTATGTGATCCCGAGATTCAAACACAAATCGGCGAAGCCCATGATCCCGAGGCCGACCGGGCGTGTCCGTTTGACGACGTCATCGATCTCGGCAAGCGGGAAGTGACCCGCGTCGATCACGTTATCGAGAAACCTGGTGCACGCGTGCGTGACAGCAGCCAGCCGCTCCCACTCAACGCAGGCGTCCGGATCGCTTCCATCACCGACGTGTTTGTAAAATTTCGCAACGTCGATCGAACCAAGATTGCACGAGTTGTTGAAGTGGAGCTGCTGCTCGCCGCATGGGTTGCATGCGTAGATCGGGCCCATCGACGCCATCATGTGGTTATGCCGATTCACTTCGTCGATGAAGATTATTCCAGGCTCGGCATATTTGTGTGCCGACGCGATGATGCGATTCCAGATGTCGGGTGCATAGACCATCCCGGCCATCGGCGGCTGCTCGATCGTGCAATCGGAAAGGTCAGCGGTTTCGAATGCTAATTTGTCCGCGAACGTCGCCGTAGATCCGTCGGGCCGGCGGTAGACTACATAATCGGTCCCGGTTACTGCATCGAAAACCGGCTGCGTCCACGGCTCGTCGCTAAACTCAGTCTGAAACCAGGTGCCGCTGTCGACGGCGTCCATGAACATGTCGGTAACGGTGACGGAAATGTTGAAATTTGTAAGGCTGGTCTGGTCATTCTTGGCGTGAACGAAGCGCAAAATATCCGGATGGGTCACGGCGAGAATTCCCATGTTCGCTCCGCGCCGCACGCCGCCTTGCTTCACGACTTCCGTCGTCTGGTTGACGATATTCATAAAGCTCACAGGCCCTGACGCGACGCCGCGGGTCGAATTCACCATTGATCCGGCCGGACGCAAAAATTCATACGTCATCCCTGTTCCGCCTCCAGTTTGGTGAATGATCGCCACGTTCTGCGCGTGCTCCATGATCCCTTCGATCGAATCAGGAACGCTCAATACGAAACACGCCGCAAGTTGACCCTTGGGCTTGCCGGCGTTGACAAGGCACGGAGTATTCGGGATAAATTCACGCGCCTGCATGACAGCGGTCATGTCGTTGTAAAATGCGGCTTGTTTTTGCGGATCGCTTTCGGCGGTGGCGACATGCCCGACGACCCGTCGAACGATGTCAGCCCAGGTTTCGAGCGCTTCCCCGTTCTCATCTTTGAGCGCATAACGTTTCGCGATGACTTTCTCGGCGTTGATCCCTAGCGGTCTGATATCCCGGCCGACCGCGGTCCCGGCGCCGTTTCCGCCGCTTTTCGCAACAAATCCCCCCGCTTTTGAAGGTTCGAAAACTGTGCTCATTCGCCTCTCCTTTGTGCCGTACGACACCAATATTTACGTGATGCTATTTTAACATCTCGGCTGTGTATCCAGAAGTTTTTCGAAGTCCGATTTGGATTGATTTAGGGTTTCAGAAATGCTGAGAAATCTATCTTCAAGCGAGCCCATAGTAAATGGTGGCGGAGGCTTCTGTCAACAAAAACTTTCCACAGCATATTGTGGCGGAAAGCGTTGCACCGTCTACATAGGACGGGCGTTGAAATCTGGCGGCGGGCGGTACCGAGTGGTTTAGAACCTACCGCTCGGGTGTTCGTGCGGCCCTTCCCACTGACTCGCATTACCACCGAATGTTCGGGAGTAAAAGAACCTAAACGAAAGGCAAACCGGCCAGATATGGATTTGACTTTATCTGATGCGGTTTTCGAAACTGTTTTTGCATGGACAAGCTAATACACGGGACAGCCGCCGAAGGAACCATCCGTATCCTATCGGCCATCACAACGGACATTGTTTCCGAGGCGGTAAGGCGACATCAGACCTCTCCGACGGCATCGGCGGCTCTCGGCCGCGTCATGACGGGAACGCTCTTGATGGCGGCGACACTCAAAGATTTTGATCGACTGTCTACGAGAATAGAATGCAGCGGTCCGATCGGCGGCATCATTGCTGAAGCGACCAGAGACGGATCGGTGCGGGGCTACGTGAAGAATCCCGACGCCGAATTGCCTCCACGAGACGATGGAAAGTTCGATGTCGCCGGCATCGTCGGCGAAGGAATGTTTTACGTGATCCGCGAGTCCGGTTTCGACATCGGCCTTCATCATGATCCATACGTAGGCTCGGTCCCGATCGTATCGGGCGAGGTCGCTGAGGACTTCGCGTACTACTTGGCGAAGTCGGAACAAATTCCATCGGCGGTGATGCTGGGCGTGCTGCTTCAGAATGCTGAACCTTACGTGAGATCCGCGGGCGGTGTTTTTGTCCAGATGATGCCCGGCGCTAACGAACACTTGATCACTATGATCGAAGATTCGATCGCGCATGCTCCTCATCTAACGACGGTCATCGATGAAAACGCGACGCCGGAGGATCTTGCACGGCTGGCATTGGGTGAAATCGATTTCGAGATCCTCGAGGAAAAAGAGGTTGCGTTTCGATGCAACTGTTCGATCGAGCGAGCTCGTAGTTTGATCTCAGCGCTTGGAAAAACAGAGGTTGAATCGATGCTTGCCGACGACAAGGGAGCCGTGATGTCATGCGGTTTCTGCAGCGAAGTTTATCAACTCGACGAGGGCGATCTGGAAGATATGCTCCGGACGGACTTTGCCTAAGCGTCAAGCAGGTCACGGTAATTTCCGTGGAAATAAACCAGCGGATCACCGTCTTTGATCGAAACGTTTTCTACTTCACCAACAAAGACCATATGATCGCCGCCGTCAAAAGCATTTGCGAGTCGGCACTCGAGCGTGACCAAAGCCGCAGCCAATACCGGCACCTCCCCGATGCCGGCTGTATACTTCACACCTTCGAACTTATCCGGTACTGGGAGCGAGAAACGCTCTGACAGCTCATCCTGGCCGGCGGCCAAAATGTTCACGACGAAATAGCCTGTCGCTTGTATCGCGTGATAACTCCCCGTTGTTTTTTCGATGCACGCAAGAACGAGAGGCGGATTTAGTGACACCGAGCAAAAAGCAGATACGGTGATCCCGTGGAGGTCGCCGTCCGCTGCACGCGATGTGACGACGGTAATACCGCTGGGAAACCTCGATAATGCAGCTCGGAAATCGTCCAGTGTGACGGGCATATATTTATGAAGGATAAAGGATGAAGGATAAAGTGGGAAACCTGTGACCCTTACTTTATGCCATCGCCTTTATCCTTTATCCTTCAGAAAATGCCACAACTTGATGATTTCTTCGCCGAAGTGACCAGCCTGCTTGATGCTGAGATGGAGTGGCTGGTCCCGGTCGAAGGCGGCAAGCCGCACAGTTTGCGCGACGCGATTCGCTGGAGTCTTTTTGCGGGCGGCAAACATTTTCGACCCGCTCTCGTTTTCGCGGTCGGCCGGGCGTTCAATGCTACGAATGAAAAACTCATTCGTACGGCATCGGCGATCGAGATGCTACACACATACTCGCTTATTCATGACGATCTGCCCTCAATGGATGATGACGATCTCCGTCGCGGGCGTGAAACCTGTCACAGGAAATTCGGCGAAGCTACCGCGATCCTGGCCGGCGACGCTCTACAGGCTCTGGCATTTCAGGTGATCAGCGAAGACGGAAGGCTTTCCGTAGAGACCCGTGTCGATCTGGTCTCGAAACTCGCGCAGGCTGCCGCAAAGATGGTAGTCGGACAGCAGCTTGATCTCGAGGCCGAAGGAACTATACGCTCGCTTGAAGAGATCGAAAACATTCATCGCAACAAGACCGGAGCACTGATCCGCTTCTCGGCTCAGGCCGGCGCCATCATCGGAGCTGCCGACCTCGCTAGCCGCGAGACGGTTTCGTCATTCGGTGAAAAAATTGGGCTGCTCTTTCAGATGAAAGACGATCTGCTCGATGTCACAAAAACCACCGAAGAACTTGGGAAGACAGCCGGCAAGGATACGGCAGCCGCGAAGGCGACGTATCCGGCGATCAGTGGGATCGAACGTACGGAGATTTTGGCGAAACAACTTCACGCCGAGGCAAAATTTGCGATCTCGAACCTTGGAGAACGGGGCGCTCTTTTGAATCAGATTGCAGATTTTATTTTGACGCGGAACTCGTAGGATGCTGGAAATGCTCTTGTTGTAATCGAAACTACACCCTAGTATATTGCGTACTTCAAACGTCAAAGTTCCATTTAAGTAAGGAGTGCAGGTTGTGACAAGAATACTACTTTGCCTTAGTGCAATGATCGCAGGCAGCTTGATCGTTGCCGCCCAGGAAACGATGAAACCACCCGTTGCGAAGAAAGAACCAAAAGTCCTGAAGATCCACGGTTACACGATAACCGACAACTACGCGTGGCTGCGCGATCGTGAGACGCCGAAGAAGCCTGAGATCGTCAAGTACCTCGAAGAAGAGAACGCGTACACCGAGCATCACATGGGCCAGCACAAAGAGTTTGTCGCCGATCTCTACAAAGAAATGCTCGGCCGCATAAAGCAGACCGATCTGAGCGTTCCGTACAAGCTCGGCGATTACTGGTATTTCAATAAGACGGAAGAGGGCAAACAGTATCCGACCTATCTTCGAAGCAAGACCAAGGACGGCGCCAATCCGGAAATGCTGCTTGATCAGAACGAGATGGCGAAAGGCCTGAAATTTCTGTCGATCGGCGCCTTCGAGCCGAGCGACGCCGGGAATCTACTTGCGTTTGCGACCGATTCAACCGGTTACCGGCAATACACTTTGCAAATAAAAGATCTCCGAACCGGCACAATACTTCCGGAAAAGATCGAGCGAGTTACAACGCAGGAATGGTCGAACGACGGCAAGTACATTTTTTACGTTCAAGAGGACGCAGTATCGAAGCGTTCCGACAAACTTTTCCGGCATACCGTCGGCAGCCGCGATCCCGACAAATTGATCTTTGACGAAAAGGATGTGCTGTTCGGAATCACCATCGGCCGTTCGCGCGACAGGAAGATGATGTTTCTTTCTTCTTACGCAAAGACAATGCGCGAGGAGCGATATCTTGCGGCGGATGATCCGCTTGGCGAGTTCAAGTTAATAAGCCCGCGTCGTGAAGGTCACGAATACTCGGTCGATTACGACAACGGTGAGTTTTATATCGTGACCAACAAGGACGCCGAGAATTTCAGAGTGATGCGTGCACCGGCAAATGATCCCGGGGAAAAAAGCTGGGTAGAGTTCATCGCGCACGACCCGGCGATCAAGATCGAAGATATAAACTTTTTCAAAGATTACGCGGTTGTCTCCGAGCTCGAAAATGGCCTGGAATATATTCGTGTGATGGATCGAAAGACGCGCCGGGCCACGACTCGGATCGCGACTCCCGAGAGCGTGTACACGATGTCTCTTGGTGCAAACCCTGAATATGACACGCCCATAATTCGGTACATCTATGCATCGATGATCACGCCGAACTCGACATACGAATTCGACTTCAAAACGCGAAAGAGCGAGCTGATCAAACAGCAGGAGATCCCGAGCGGCTACGACAAAGCGCAATACGAGACTACGCGAGTGTGGGCGACGGCTCGCGACGGTGTGAAAGTTCCGATCTCCATCGTGATGAAGAAAGGAACCAAGCTCGACGGAAAATCGCCTATGCTGCTGTACGCGTACGGCTCGTATGGTGCTTCGATGACACCGAGTTTTTCGACTGCCCGGCTGAGTCTCGTGGATCGCGGAATGATCTATGCGATCGCTCACATTCGCGGCGGCGGCGAGCTTGGTGAGAGGTGGCGCATGGAAGGACGGATGTTCAAGAAGCTGAACACCTTCTACGACTTTGTCGACTCGGCGAAATGGCTGGTCACAAATAAATACACCTCCACCGATCGATTGGTTATCCAGGGCGGATCGGCCGGTGGCCTGTTAATGGGCGCTGTCAGCAATATATCTCCCGAAACGTTTCACGCGGTGATCGCGCAGGTGCCGTTCGTCGATGTCATGAATACGATGCTCGACGAAACGCTGCCGCTCACGACTGACGAATGGATCGAGTGGGGAAATCCGAATGAGAAAGCGGCGTGGGACTACATGGTCCAGTATTCTCCTTACGAGAACGTGAAGGCCCAAAAATATCCGAACATGCTGATCGAGATCTCTCTGAACGATTCGCAGGTGCCCTATTGGGAAGGGGCAAAACTCGCGGCCAAGATCCGGGAGCTGAAGACGGATGACAATACCGTGCTGCTAAAAGCAAATATGGGGGCGGGACACGGCGGCTCGTCGGGCCGCTACGATCGTCTCAAGGAGATCGCGTTCGACTACGCTTACGCGTTGACCCAGGTCGGCATCACTAAGTAGAAATATCGAGCAGACATTAAAGTCTCGACAAACGAGTCGGGAGGCGTTAACAAAACGCTTCCCGACTTTTTGCATTCCGGAGCCGTGTAATTCTCTCATCTTGAAGCATCGGTCCGTCATTGTGACCGATGCGTAATTAGAGGCTCCACGCTGAGGTGGTTCTAAAATCCTTGTTTACTGCGTTCATCACCAAAGAAGAGGCTCGGGATTATTGATATCCGATAACTTCACGATGGCTGCCAATTCGGCGATCGCCGACGGCCTGCTGATCAGCGATGGGCTGCTGATCAGCGACGGCCCGCTCATCAGCGACACTGCTAACTCCCTGTCAAATAGGGTTCGCGCGAAGGGTGATCTCACGTCGAAAATGCGGTAAATTCCCTTCGCAGGTCAATAGATAGGCTGCCCGAGAGATCGGCGGCCTATCGGTTTCCAAGGGCCTAGATTATTTTTATGGAAAAATTGCTGCCGTCCGGGATATATTAATAGCGGCGAACTTTCTATCTTTTCGCTCCATCCTTTCTGCCCCCTAAGTTACCCCGACTCGTCAGATGCCTTCCAAAAGATCCCTCGAGAATATTTATATAGCCCTTCTGTCGCCAGTGGCCGTCTATGCGCTCGGCTGGGCCCTCTATAATTTTCCAAGTTCTGTGGTGGACATGCGGTTGGGCGGCCTCGCGATCATTACCGTTTTTTTTAGCTCATTCCTCAGAATCCAACTTCCGAGAACAAAAATCCACGTTACAACGTCGGACGCCGCCATCATCCTCACCTTTCTCTGGTACGGCGGTGAGACTGCAATAATACTTTCTTTCCTCGAGGCAGCGTTCACGTCGGTCAGCTACCGACGGCAGGGCGGGAACATCGGCTACAAAACGATCTTGATAAATATAATGGTCGCGGTCGTCGGGCTCTTCGCCACCACCGTCATAGTACATGCGATGTTTTCATCTGAGGCTCCGCAGGTGGTCGAGGCCGGGGATGTGACCCAGATGATCCTGCTGCTCGCAGTGATGGGGTTCGCTCTGTTCTTGTTCAATTCGACTCTCGTCTCGCTTTTCATCGCGGCGAAAACGGAGAAATCCGTTTTGAGTGTTTGGACGGAGTACTGCCTGAATGCACTCGTAATGTATCTAAGCGGGGCCGTCCTCGCCGGTTTTACGACGAAAGCGATACAAGACATCAACATTTTTTTGTTCGCCGCGGTGTGCGTTTTTTTCGGAACGGTCTACCTCACTTATCGCCGCTACATTAACGACATAAAGACAACCGCTGCCCCGGCCGAGAAAGCCGAGCGGCAACGTGCCGAACAAGCCGAACGCCACGTGCGGGAACTCAAACATTATGTCGAACAGCTCGAAAGGAGCGGCGCGGAACTTAAACAAAGTCATGCTCGTTTTCGTCACGCGGCTTATCATGATGCCCTAACGGGATTGCCGAACCGAAACTATTTCGTCGATACGATACGAAAGCTCATCGAACAAAAAATGACCCAGCCTCTCGTATCGTACGCCGTGCTGTTTCTCGATTTGAACGGATTCCGAAAGATCAACGACAGCCTCGGCCACTCGGTCGGCGACCAGTTGGTCAAACAAGTTGCCGGAAGGCTGCTGCAAGTTCAGAGAAAAGACAGCATCGTAGGAAGATTCAGCGGTGATGAGTTTGCGATCATTTTGATCGGCGATGCCGACGAGCGCGGCGCCACTGAGTTTGCTCAATCAGTCGTTGATACGATCTCGCAGCCTTTCATTCTCAATTCAAAGCAGGTTTTCACAAGCGTGAGCGTCGGAATCGCTTTTGGGAATCTCAATTATGACGAACCCGAAGAAATACTCCGGGACGTTGACATTGCAATGTACTTCGCCAAAGATCACGGAAATGAGTACGAGGTTTTTGACGAGAAGATGCACACGCGGGCCGTCTCGCTTCTGGAGCTTGAGACCGATCTGCGATATGCAGTCGAACGGAATGAGTTCGAGCTTCACTATCAGCCAATCGTGGATCTCAAGAATCTGCAGCTTGCCGGTTTCGAAGCCCTGGTCCGATGGAACCACCCGACGCTCGGTCAGATACCTCCGGACCGTTTTATCCCGATCTGCGAATCCACCGGGCTGATCGTGCCGATCACGCTGACGATCCTTGAAACGGCGTGCCAGCAAACCGTGGATTGGCAGAAACGCTTTAGCGAATCGCCACCCGGTTTTGTCAGCGTTAATATTTCGGGGGTTCATTTCGGGAACCCGTCGCTGGTTGAACAGATCAAGGATGTTCTCCACAAGACCGGCCTCAACCCACAAAGTCTAAAGTTGGAAATAACGGAAACCGCGATCATGGAGAACGGCGAGAATGCCGTTGCCATGCTGCGTCAGATAAAAGAGCTGGGCGTTCAGTTGAGTATCGACGACTTCGGTACGGGCTATTCAAGCCTCGGTTACCTACAGCAATTTCCGATCGACACCCTAAAGATCGACCGCGTTTTCGTCCGGTCGATGGAAGAGGGAAGGCAGAACGGAGAGATAGTTCGCGCGGTCCTTGCGCTGGCTGGTTCTTTGAGTTTGGACGTGGTGGCGGAGGGGATCGAAAGCATTCACCAGTATCATCAGCTCCGCATATTGTCTTGCGATTACGGTCAGGGCTTTCTGTTTTCACGGCCGCTCGCAGCCGCTGCTGCCGAAAGCCTGCTTTCGGACCCGAACCGTTGGCAGAGCCTTCTCGCCGGCGGAGATTTTGCGATCGTTAACCCCGAATACGAGTCCACGAGCTATCAGCTTCACTAAGCATCACTCGGCGAAAATCGCAGGCTTTGAGTTGAGCGGGAATTCCGTTCCATAGCGGTGAGCTAGATTTAGCAGCTGCTGTTCCGACCAGAAGGTGCCGATCAGCTGCGTGCCTATCGGCAACCCGTCGCTGGACAGGCCGCATGGAATGCTTAGTGCGGGAGTCCCGGCGAGGTTCGCCGAAACTGTATAAACATCATTCAGATACATCGCCAAGGGGTCGTCGGATTTCTCGCCGATCTTGAAGGCGACGGACGGCGACGTCGGAGTAAGGATCGCGTCGCAGGTCGCGAACGCTTTCTGGTAGTCGCGCTTTACGAGAGCTCTTACTTTCTGCGCCTTCGAATAATAGGCATCGTAATAGCCGCTCGATAGAACATACGTGCCGAGCATGATGCGCCGCTTCACTTCCTCACCGAATCCTTCTTCACGCGTTTTGAAATACATTTCGCGAAGCTTGGTCGCTTCTTCGGCGCGGAAACCATATCGGACACCGTCGTAGCGGGCCAGATTCGACGATGCCTCGGCCGTCGCGATAATGTAATAGACTGCGATCCCGAATTTCGCATACGGAAGTTCGACATCCACGATCGTCGCCCCGAGAGAGCGGAAGTTATCAATTGACGTTTCCACGGCGTTTCGGACTTCGTCGTCGAGCCCTTCGCCAAACAACTCGCGCGGTACCCCGATCGTTTTTCCCGCGATTTCGTTTTCAAGACCCGCCGAATAATCGGGCACCGGCACATCCGCTGATGTGGAATCCATTTCGTCTCGGCCGGCAATTACGCTAAGCACGTCAGCAACATCCGTTACCGTTTGACCAAAGATGCCGATGTTGTCGAGCGACGAAGCAAACGCAACGAGTCCGTAGCGGGATATGCGTCCGTATGTCGGCTTAAATCCGACGATGCCGCAAAGCGAGGCCGGCTGACGTACTGAGCCGCCGGTTTCCGAACCAAGGGCCGCACGCGCTACTCCGGACGCGACAGCTGCCGCAGAACCGCCCGAGCTACCGCCCGGAACCCGCGTCGTGTCCCAAGGATTTTTCACCGGGCCGAATGCCGAGCTCTCGTTCGACGAGCCCATCGCGAACTCGTCCATGTTTGTCTTGCCGATGACGATCGCCCCCGCGCCGTTCAATCGTTTGATCGCCGTCGCATCATACTGAGCGCGGTAGTTGCGCAGGATCCGTGAGCCGCATGTCGTCTGCAAACCCTTAGTGCAGATATTGTCCTTTACCGCGATCGCGAGACCGCGCAAGCTGAGGTCGGAGCCGTTGCCGTCAACTTGTCCAACGCGTGCCTCGGCGTGCGCACGTTCGATCGAAAGAAACGAGTTCAACTCCGGGTTTAGCTTCTCTGCATTGTCGAGCGTCTTTGTAATTGCCGCTCGGATATTCGTATCAGTCATTTATCTAATGGCGAAACAGAATCGATGAGCCAATTGTCATCTTCCTTTTTTAACGATGCGGACACATGTCTTTGCTCGGTCCGGATATCGTCTTTCCAAAACAGCAGAACGTCGAATTGCACCGCGTCTCCTGGCTGAACAACCTTGCATTCGCCGACGCGAAACGCTTTCGGGAGGTCATTTGTGGCCGTGGCCGTAAAATATTCGGTAGTTTTCACCGGCAGAGCGACAGCCTCATTGAGGAGATCGCGAAACAGACGGCGCGTTAAATGCTTCTCTCGAAGCCGGACGTTTTCCTCCGTCAGATGCATGTCATTTCCAAAATGAAAAGAATAGAATTCCCGTACTCGGTCACGGGCTTCACGACAATCCGTCTCCTCGAGGTTCGGTATACTGCACGAAGCCAAAAGGCAGGCCGCACAAAGCAGAAGGCACGCTCTCGACAGAGCCGCATGGCTGATAAACGACAACGGACCGCTGACAACTGCCTTCATAAAACTTTCGGGACCTGGAAGTGTCCGGCTACAGGCGACGGCGCCTGATCGAGCGCGGCTTTTTGACCCAGCGAATCGCGCACGAGATCTTCTCGCATCGTCTTGGTCGCTTCTCCCTGATCGGTCAGGCCTCCAAGCATCGGCTCGATATTCTCAATGTCGAGCTCGTTCAACTGCTCAACGTACTTTACGATCTCCGCCATCTGCGGAGTATAGAGCGCGACTTCCTCATCGGTTATTTCAAGATGCGCAAGTGTTGCGATTTTTCTAACGTCCATAATTTTGTCAAAACCGGAAGCGGTTGCGACCGGGTTTTTATTTCTTGTCAGAACGGGAGCAGCAGCGACCGGGCTATGACCGATCCATCCTCTTTTTCTTTCGTGCGAGGCAATTCCCCGCAGCGAGGAGAAATTGCTTGCGAAGCTCTTCGTCATCTATGCGTTGGGCGGCGCTCGCAAGCTCGGGCGAAATTTCTTTTTCCGCCTCGCGTCGAAGTTCCGCATCACTTGGCGTCGACTCTTTCGATCGCCTCGATCGAACGGCCTCGTCGTCGATCTGCAGCTCTATAAACATTACAGTCGCAGTACCGAGCGTCGCGTTAAGCTTGAAGACCATCTGACTGCACAGATCTTTCAGCTGACGCTGCCACATCAGGTTTGATACGGCGACAAACAACCTTCCTTTCTCGAGCCGCAAAGGTACAGCGTGTTCGGCAAGCCCATCGCCCGCGATTCGTCGCCACGCCGCAAAGACGACAGCCTCACGGACCATTTCCGCGCCCTCTACATCGTCAAAAATGCCGGGCAGCGTGCGAAAAATGTCGAGCATGGCTATTATCTTAAACGAGAAAACTACTATTTGCTAAATTCAACTTTTGCATGATCAATCTGCCTAAATTGGTACTGGCGTCGGGAAGTCCGCGTCGGTCTGAAATAATGAACTCGGTCGGATGGGAGTTCATAAAAGACGTTCCTGATATCGATGAAAGCGAGAACCCCGCCGAAGAAGCAGACGTTTATGTCCAGCGGCTGGCGAGAGAAAAGGCAGACGCTGTGGGGGCTTCCCACCCGGACCAGATAATACTTGCGGCCGACACGACGGTCGTAATAGATGGCCAAATAATCGGGAAGCCGGTCGACTTGGAGGACGCGCGAAGGATGTTAGGAATGTTGTCCGGCAAATGGCACGAGGTGCTGACAGGGATCGCCGTAATGAAAAACGGGAATGCGGAAATCGGACTGCAGCGAACGCGTGTGAAATTTGCGCGTATGAACCAGAACGAGATTAATTTTCTGGTTGCAAAGGGAGATCCACTCGACAAGGCCGGAGCATACGCTGTCCAGGCCCAAGCGGCGTTATTCATCGAAGGTATCGAAGGTGATTATTGGAATGTGGTTGGGCTGCCGATCGGTCTGGTTTATCAATTGGTGGGTAAAGTGATGAGTGATGGTGATGACTGATCCGTGATGAGGAAAAAGAGCCGGTATGAAACTGGCTCTTTTCGTCCCCTATCACTTATGACCTATAACTCGTCACAGCAGAGCATCAACGGACTTCGAGATCGGGATCGTGACGTCGAATTTCGGATCGATGCCGCCGAATGCCGAGCCGGAAACATTACCCTGCTTATCGAGGATCACGAACGATGGAAGCTGATCGACGCTAAATTTTTTCAGCGTCACCGTCCCGTCCGAATCGCGGAGCACCGGCACGTTGAGCTTACTACCCGCGACGAACTTCTCGATGTCTGCGTTGGTCGCAAAATTCTTCGATTTTGCATTGGTCGAGTCGGTCGCCACAAAATAAACGACGACGTCCTTGCCCGTGTAACGCTTTGCAAGAACGTTTGTGTATTCTGCCTGCTTGTTCGAAAGCGGCAGCCAGCTCGCACCTAAAGCAAGGATAACCACCTTGCCGCGCTGAGCCTGAATATCAACCTGCCCGCCACTAAGCGAAGCGAGTGAAGTTTGGGCGGACGCGCTCGCGACAGCCGCGACCGTGACAATAAAAACCGCAATCAGATTCTTTATCGATCTCATATTATTTGAAACACGGACATCCATGTACCGCGAGTTTAGATGCATATTTGATACCAATCACTGTCCCCGGTTTAGCACGATGTTGTCGATCAGCCGCACTGCCCCAAACCTGACCGCCGCAGCGATCAATGTTTCCGTATCACTAACCTTTTCAACGGGTTCCAAGGTGCGGGAATCGACCACGGATACATAGTCGACCGCGGCCAGAGGCTCTCCCGCGATTTGCTCCTGCACTATTTCGATCAAATTCGCGGCATTTCGTTCGCCCTTCTTGAACGCGATCTTCGCCGCGCGGAGTGCGCTAAAAATCACGGCGGCTTTCTCTCGTTCTTCGTGTGAAAGGATCCGGTTGCGCGACGATAGCGCCAAGCCGGATTCTTCACGCACGGTCGGCACGACGACGATCTCGGTCTCGAAGCCCAGATCAGCGGTCATGCGCTTTATCACGGCGACTTGCTGCGCGTCCTTTTGACCAAAGAATGCAAGGTCCGGCCGCACCGCATTGAAAAGAATAGTCACGATCGTCGCGACGCCGCGAAAATGTCCCGGGCGAGACGCACCTTCCAATCCCTCGGAAACACCCTCAACATAAACGTAAGTCGAGAAGCCTCGAGGGTAAACCTCGGAAACTTCCGGAGCGAAAATGTAGTCGACCTCATACTCCGCAAGAATTGCGGCGTCGGCTGTCAGGTCGCGGGGATAACGCTCGAGGTCGCCCTTGTCATTGAATTGTTCGGGGTTTACGAAGATCGAAACGATGACGACGTCCGAGGCCGCGTGGGCTTCTTTGACCAGAGCGAGATGCCCCTCGTGCAAGGCGCCCATCGTCGGGACGAAAGCAACCGTCTTGTTCTCACGCCGAAGCTTGCGTGAGATCGACGCCATCCGTTGCCGGCGGTTAATGATCTCCATAGGATCAGCGAGAAAACTTTGCCGACTTGGGCTCGATAAGTTTTACGTCTTTCGGCAGACCGTACGATTCTTCTTTGTTCGGATAGTTTCCCGATTTTACGTCGTCCATCCAGTGCGTGATCGCGTCGGTGATGACTTGGCTGACATTCGCGTACTGCCGCACGAATCGAGGCTGGCGGCCAAACGTGAATCCGATCAGATCGTGCAGGACGAGAACCTGGATATCGCACGAGCTTCCAGCGCCAATGCCGACCGTCGAGATCGTCAACTCTTTCGTCGCGATCTCTGCGACCTCGCGAGGGACGAGCTCGAGGACGATCGAAAATGCTCCCGCCTCTTCCAGCATCTTTGCATCTTCTATCAAAATTTTCGCTGCATCGGCAGTCTTCGCCTGAACCCTGTAGCCGCCCATCTTATGAACCGACTGCGGCGTCAGACCGACGTGAGCCATGACGGGAATTTCTTCGTCTACCAGCCGCTTCACAAGGCCGATACGATTGCGGCCGCCCTCGAGTTTGACGGCTTCTGCGCCGCCGTCTTTCATCAGGCGAAGCGCGTTGCGCACGGCATCGTTGTCACCTGTGTGAAAGCTGCCATAGGGCATGTCGGCTACAACGAGTGCGCGGCTTGATCCTCGCTTCACGGCCTTTGTCGCAGAACAGATCTCGTCGAGCGTGACAGGGATCGTGTTCCCATAACCGTGGATGACGTTGCCCATGCTGTCACCGACGAGGATGATGTCGACACCTGCTTCGTCGACGATGCGGGCGGTCGGGTAATCGTATGCCGTAAGGCAAACCAGCTTATCGCCCTTTTCTTTCGCCGCTCGAAGCGCCGGAACGTAGACCTTTTCGGGTTTATCGGGTTTTAGATAGGCCATAAATCGTGAATAGGATAGACCTTTGCCGAAATCAAGTCTAGTGGTTCCGATCTCCGGCGGAACCGATCGTAGATGTTGGGTTCCATCGCGTTACCGCGGATGTGTCGACCGACCCGGCGAGTAAGGTCTTGATGTCTTTTTGCATGATCGGGTGAACAAAAGTCGGCGCGATCTCACACATTGGGACGAGGACAAAGTTCCGCAGATGCAGGCGAGGATGCGGCAGCGTGAGGAATTCCGTATCGGTCTGTTCGTGATTGTAAAAAAGCAGGTCAAGGTCGATCGTACGCGGTTTCTTCAGAGATTTGTCCTTGCGTCCAAGCAGGTACTCGATCCTAAGCATTCTCGCCATCATCTGTGACGGAGTGATGCTCTCGCATTTCAGCTCCGCGACCATGTTGAGAAAATTAGTTTCACTTTCGATCTCGACGGGCTCGGTCTCGTAGATTCCGGAAAGTTTGGTTACGGTAAAACTGGCCTCCATCAAACCACGCACAGCAAGCAAAAGATTTCCCGCCCGGTCTCCGAGGTTCGAACCTATGCTGATATAAGCTGTGATGGTTTCAGTGTCCAAGCGAGTCAATAATAAAATTGTTGAAGCGTTCTCACAACCTCCCAAAAGTTCTTCATTACAAAATTAATAATTGCGGAATTACAAAATTGACCGACCAAAGTATGCTGGCGGATTTTTATCGAGGTAATTCTGTAATTCGGTAATTATTAAGGGTCTAGAGTACTTGAGCGATCATAATGGATGAGACCCCAACAACGACAACAGCGTTTTGTATAGATTGTCACGGCGGTGATTGAACCTATACTCGCACTCTTTGAGGTGGAGCAGAAACTTGTCCTGGCGAAGGCCGTTGAACTTCTGCATCCGTCTTTTGGCGAATGACCAAAAGCTTTCGATTCCGTTTATATGACCGGTCTTGTTGGCGAATTCATTCATGTGATGATTAACGCGAAAATGCTTCTTGAATCCGACATCGACCAACCCGTCATAACCACGCCAGCGGTCCGAGTGGATGACAACGTCGAGACCGACTTTGCCCCGTATAATCGCTTGCAAAGTCTGCTTTTGGCAGTTCGGAACAATCTCGGTATAAACCCATCCGTTACGTTTGAAAATACCGAAGACGATTGTCTTGCCGCTGGCTCCGCGACCACGCTTTCCCCGGATCCTTCGACGACCAAAATAGGACTCGTCGACCTCGATCTCTCCGGTCTGAAAAGGAGCGTGTCGCTCGCATTCTTCCAGCAGCCGGACGCGTATTTTTTGAAAGATCAGATTAACGCTTTTTCGAGTTATACCGGTCAGCTCGCTCGTCTTTGCCGCGGTCAGATCCATCGCAAAATAACGAATTATTTGGCGAAATTTCTTCTCCGCGATTCGGGAACGGCGATAATACCGGTTTACTCGTTGCACTTCAGTAGCTTAGCACCCCTGTAATTGTGCTTAACTACTCTAGACCCTTAACAATTACCGAATTTCCGCATTACAGGCCAAGAAACTTCCTGCAAGTAATTCGTGATCCTG
>JBDTMK010000002.1:0-26368 GCA_039934315.1 Pyrinomonadaceae bacterium
AAGAACAACGGTATCGCCTTTATCGATCTCCATTCCTTTGTAGGTGGACGTCGCCATGTTCCAAAGCGCGGCCCGATTTTCACCTTGCGATCCCGTAACGAGATAACAAACCTCATCGTCGTCGAGAGCGCGGGCTTCGCCCATCGAGATCATGCCGCCGTGGGCGACTTTGATCAGGCCTTGCTCTTCAGCGATCTCGACATTCTTCTGCATCGAACGGCCGAGTACACAAACTTTTCGTCCGTATTCATGCGCCAGATCGAAAATTATTTGAAGACGGTGGATGGATGACGAGAAGGTCGCAACAAAAAGACGTCCGGGCGTTTCTTCGAAGATCTCTCGGAACGCGGGGATCACGGCCTGCTCGGACGGCGTGCGTCCCGGAACCGTCGCGTTCGTCGAATCGGCTAACAATGCGAGCACACCTTTATCGCCGTACGCGCGAAGCGTATCGAGATCGTAAGGCTTACCGATCACCGGCGTGTCGTCGATCTTGTAATCTCCGGTGTGGATGATCGTACCGATCGGAGTTTCGATAGCGAGCGAGAAACAATCGACGAGAGAATGTGAAGCGTGGATAAATCCGACTTTGAAACTTCCGATCTCGATGACATCGTTTGCCTGAACTCGATGGAGGAGCACATCGTCAAGCATCTTGAATTCTTCAAGCCGCTTCTCGGCGAGTGCAAGCGTGAACCTCGATCCGTAAACCGGCAGATTGTATTTCTTGAGAATGTAAGCGAGTGCTCCGACGTGATCTTCGTGGCCGTGCGTCAACACCAACGCGGTGAGGTCGTCGCGATACTCCTCTAGAAAGTCGAAATTCGGTATCGAGATGTCGACACCGTACGGGGTCTCTTCCGGGAAACCCATGCCTGCGTCGACGATGATCATCTCATCGCCGTAGCGGATCCCCATGCAGTTCATTCCAAACTCGCCGATGCCGCCTAGCGGTATTATTTCTATCTTATTCACTGGTTGAAATGATAGCACGTAACCACATGCAAACTTTGGACAAAGCAGTTTTACTCAGTTACGAAAGAAACGGTGTTGCTTCGATGCCCTCAGCGAGCCGAAGCCATTCATCAAGTGTTAGAGTCTCAGCTCGGCGTCTCGCATCGATACCGGAGCTCAGAAGAGCAAGCCCGCTGTTCGGATATCTCATCTTGAGATTGTTCAGAATCGTCTTTCGCTTCTGTGCGAACCCCGCCGCGACGATCTCGCGAAACAGTTTTACATTCGGAACCGATCGATCGTTCGGCACCAGCCGGACGACCGAGCTCCAAACCTTTGGGACCGGCCTGAAGGCGGTTGCCGGTACATCGAAAAGCCGCTCAACCGAAAAATGAGCTTCGATCAGGACGGTCAGGTATCCTCGCTCGCTCGTACTTGGTTTCGCCGTGATACGTTCAGCGACCTCACGCTGAAACATCAATACACAATCTTCGAAGATGTCTGCGCACGAAAACAGGCGCTGGAGGATCGCGGTCGAAATATTGTATGGCAGATTTGCGATGAGCCGGAGTTTCTTACTGCCCTGGACGATGTCGCGGAAATCGATCTTTAAGGCGTCGCCTTGTACCAAGGTGAAGTTCCCATGTTCTCTGAACCTGTCCTCAAGCAGTGGGACCAGTTCCCGGTCGAATTCAAGCGCGCAAACCCTCCCCGCACGTTCGACGAGGAGCTCGGTGAGAGCTCCGCGTCCGGGGCCGATCTCAAGGACCGTGTCTTCCAACGTAGGATCGAAAGCTCGCACAATCTTCTCGATCACGCCTCGATCCTCGAGGAAGTTCTGGCCGAGGGATTTTTTTGCAAATGAATTTCCTGATCTCATGCCGTCGATTGATGGAATTCATCTTACCGAATCTCGCTGTAAATGTCGGGAAAACACTTCAGCGGCTAGTATTTGCAAAGAAATTTGCTTATAAAAGGCGTGTTCAGTTTTTCCTCGCCCTTTTAGTTTTTCATCCATCGTCACCGTCGACGTTCTTTTTCTGACCAGGAGTAAGTTTATGAAATTCTCGTTTCGTAAGTTGTATCAAAATGGCGGCAGTCACAAACGTCGGGACTCTGGTGAGACCGCTCTCCCGACTGGAATATCAAACCCGCCCCGAATGGCGGCCGCGACAATTGTTTTCGCATTCCGATCAAACCAACCAGCACATGAATGCTCGAGCCGATGTAACTATGCTGTCTGGATGGGGAGGGCGCATTTCCGATCGCATGACCCTTTCAGCAAATCCGGACCGTCTGGTTCCGACCGTAAATTCGCTGCAGGGCGCTCGCCTTTTTACCGTTGGCGAAACGACCCAGCCGCTTTCAATAGGAGCTGCTCCGGCACCACTAAGCAGCATCCTTGCTTTAACGGGTTATAACGGCACACTGATGGCAAATGCCCGACTTGCGGCGCTTGAAGCACAGCTAGATATCGAGCAGGGACAGGACCTAATTCATGCGTCTAACGAGGTCCATCGCGAAGCGATACGCATCAGCCGTTCACTGAATGACGGCGCGGAAGTAACGGTGGTTTTTCCAAGCACCGAAATTGGCAACCAGCTTAAACAGGTCGCGAGGCTTATAAAAGCCCGGAGCGCCCTCCATGTTACTCGCCAGATCTTTTTCGTTTCGATCGACGGTTTCGACACGCACACGGGCCAGCTTCTCGGACAAGCGGGTTTGCTCGGCCGATTCAGCCAGGCTTCTCGATCATTTTTTGATGAGATGACGGCGCAGGGAATAGCCGATAAGGTAACTCAGTTTACGATCACGGATTTTAGTCGAACCTTCAATCCGGGTGGATCCGGAACGAACGTTGGAAGCGATCATGCCTGGGCAAATCATCAGTTCATTATCGGTGGATCCGTGCTCGGAGGTGACTTTTACGGAATGAACACGACAAACGGGACGCCGTTCCCCACGCTCCTGCAGAACGGCCCGGACGATTCTGATAGTTCCAGCGCACGCGGGCGATGGATACCGACGACATCGGTCGAGCAGTACGCCGGCACGATAGCCAAGTGGTTTGGATTGGAAGCGGCGGACGTGCCCTATGTGTTTCCGAACATGTCCAATTTCCCGGTGACAGATCTCGGATTTATGACTACGTAGATCGACTCGGGTAACCCGTGATCTCAATATCCCTGCCGTGACGTGTTACTGAAATATCAGTAAGCATCGCGGCTTCTTCTATGCTTGAAGCCCCGCGGCCACCAAATGCTAGTGGCGCGGTCGTCCCTCCGATTATCCGCGGTGCGATCATGAGACTGAGTTTATCAATGAGGTCTGAATCGCGAAAAGCGCCGGCTACCTCCGTGCCTCCCTCGACCAGAATACTTTGAATATCGCGCTGTCTTAACGCAGAGAGAACCGCATGCAAATTCCTTGAATCTTCGACGACGAAATCGACCCCAGGTGCGGCGAGCTCCCTTCGCTTTTCTCTGTCCGTAGAATTTGAAACGATGATTGTCGGCGTCTCGCCAGCTGTCTTCACGACCGTCGAATCAGCCGAGGTCCGCAAACGATTATCGAGTATCACTCGAACCAGCTTTCTCCTTCTTTGCAGCCCGCTCCGGTCCGTGAGGCTCGGATCATCGACGACGACGGTATTGGCTCCGACCAGAATTGCGTCGTGTTCGTGTCGCATCTCGTGAACACGCCTGAGAGCTTCTTCGCTGGAAAATGCAGTCGAGATACTTCGGCCGAGCGAGATCCGTCCATCCAGCGACGTCGCCATTTTCAGATGAATGAACGGACGTCCCTTCTCATGCCAGCAGATGAATTTCTCGTTGAGTTTTGTCGCCTCGTCGGCGAGTACACCGGTTAAGACCTCGATTCCCGCATCGCGAAGAGCTTGGAATCCTTGCCCGGACACAAGCGGATTCGGATCTTCTATCGTCGCCACGACGCGTGCGATGCCGGCGTCGATTAGGGCCTCGGTGCACGGAAAAGTTTTTCCATGATGCGAGTGCGGTTCCAGCGAGACATATGCCGTCCCGCCTTTCGCGCGGGCCCCTGCTTGCTCCAAAGCGATGACTTCCGCATGTGTAACGGATGCGTATACGTAAGCTCCCTCTCCGACGATCTCGCTTTCTTTTGAAACGATCACGCACCCGACGAGAGGGTTCGGCGACACAAGGCCCGCTCCGGCGGCGGCCAGGTCGAGAGCACGGCGAGTCATCCGTATGTCGAAATTTTCGCCCCGGATTGATGAAAGAGTATCCAAGTTAATTGAAAAGACCGTTCACGTAGTTTTCAGAATCAAACACCATCAGGTCGTCCACTTGTTCGCCAATTCCGACATATCGGATCGGCAGATTTAGCTCCTTTGAGATCGCGACCGCGATCCCGCCTTTAGCGGTTCCATCCAGTTTAGTCAGAACGATTCCTGTGACATCCGCGACCCTCATGAACTGCCGCGCCTGCTCGAGCCCGTTTTGCCCGGTGACAGCGTCGATGACCAGCAGCGTCTCATGTGGTGCGGCCGAAACCTCGCGTGCCGCGATGCGTTTCATCTTTTCCAGCTCCGCCATCAGATTCGCTTTGTTGTGAAGGCGGCCTGCAGTGTCGACGATTAGCACATCCGAGTTTCTCGACTTAGCTGACTGAAGTGCATCGAACAAAACAGCGGCCGGGTCCGTTCCCTGTTTTTGCTGGACGATTGGAACGCCGGCTCGTTCCGCCCAAATCTCGAGTTGATCCGACGCAGCCGCGCGAAACGTATCGGCCGCGCAAATCAGGACGTCGTTTCCTTCGTTCTTGATCCGCTGAGCGAGCTTGCCGATCGTCGTAGTCTTGCCGACACCGTTCACGCCGACGACCATCAGTACATATGGCTTGATCGTTTTCGCCACTTCGGTCTCCGAAGCAACGCCTGTTTCGCGCGAGTGCTCTAGGATGTCCAGTAGCTCCTGCTTCATCACTGCCTTTAGCGCCGCGAGGTCGTTGATCTCCCGCCGCGAAACACCGCGCCGGATCGCTTCCAGAACCTGCATCGTCGTGTTGACTCCGATGTCGGTCGAGATGAGCATCTCCTCGAGTTCGTCGAGCAAGCCTTCGTCGATCTGCTTTCGTCCTTCAAAGACCTTATCCAGTCGATTGTTCAGCGAGTCGCGAGTCTTCTCGATCGCTTTAGCGAAACGAATGCCGATTTCTTTTTCAACCGCCTCCTCTTGAGCCTTGAGCTCTTCTATCGATTTGTCGAGGCCGAGGACGGAAGCCGAAAACTTGTCTTCTTTATTTCGTCGCCAGAAAAATGCCATAGATATAATTCCGTTCTAAAACTGCTATCAGTTCAAACTTCCGAGTATAAAAAAATAAGTCTATCGAGTCTATCGAGTCTGTCGAGTGTATCGGGTCTGTCGGGTCTATCGGGTCTATCGGGTCTATCGGGTCTATCGGGTCTGTCGGGTCTGTAGGGTCTGCAGGGTCGATGGAGTCGCTCGGATCGTTCGAGGCGTATCGGAGCTCGTTTGGGGGGCTATCAAACTAAAAAAGTCTATCGAGCTGCTCGAGTCCGACTCAGCGGACCGGCTAACCAGATAGACATCAAAAGACTCCGATAGACTCCGATAGACTCGATAGACTCCGATAGACTCGCGAGACTCGCTAGACTCTTCAGGCCTTGATCGCGAGCACGTCCGATTTCTTAAACATCGCGTACCCGAGAACACAAGAAAAGACGATCGACAAATAGAAACCGAACAACGCACCGATAAACTTCGTGGGCAGGTTCCCCATACCCGGCAGGTCCAAGGGTGCTAGCAATGCGCTGAGGATCGATCCCACGATCGCGGACGCTAAAACGAGAATCAGGCCCATCAGCAGGATCTTCACGTATGTGCCGCCCAGCCTTTGTATCGTGTCGAGCCCGACAAGCGGGTTGACCGTCGCCGTGAAAGATCGTGTATACCCGGCGACTGCGCACGCGGCGGGAAAGTAGAACACACCCCAGAGAAAGAAGATCCCGCCGATAACGACCAATGGCGCCGCTAAGCCGAGGAAACTTTGCAGCATCGCTTCACTCTCTTTTGCCTGCGTGTCAGGTGCCTTACCCACGACCGATTCCAACTCCTGCTTTTGGCTTTCCTGAATCTTCGCTATCAGCTCTTCCTGTTGGCCAGTTTCAGTGTTGGAGACATTCTGCTCTACAGGGTCCGGCAATACTTCGCCGCGAGCCGCCTTGTCGTATTCCTCTAGCTGCTGATTGTGTTTTGACGCGACGTTTCCGAGCGCCTGCTTCACAGCTTGAGATTGCTCAACCGTGCGCTGCGCGTCGTAATAGTGTGTGCCGGGAATTTTTTCGACGTTTTGCTGAAACGAGTTCATTTGAGAACTAACCGATGAGGTGACTAGATAGAAACCGATAACGAGGACGATGGCGAATGGGCCAAACGCGGAGGCATAAGCACCGATACTGAGAAATAGCGGATGGATCACATCGTCCCAGAGTTCAAAGTCTTCGAAGCTCGGCATGAAGTCCGCTTCCAGATCGCCATGCGCGAATTTGTCGATCGTGTTCGCAAGAACGCCAAACGACAGCATGTTCGCGAGCATCAAGCAAAAAAGCGCGGAGACGATCATATAGATCCCGCCGAGCCCTGTGACCGATTTGCCAAGCGAAAAGCCCGCAAACATTACCGCACCGAAAAAAAGGCTCATCTTGAACTTGAATGGATGAGCAAGAGCTTTGAAAAAATCGGCCGCTCCGAAGCCCTGATCGATCGCCGCTGTGCGTTTTTGAGTTTCGGCTCGCTTCTGCACGACCTCCTTCATCGATCGGCATAATGCTCCGCAGAATGGGCAGAGTCGCACGCTGCCCCCATAAGCTTGCGGACAGACTTTACAAAATCCTGTGCCGCAGCCACTGCAAAGGAAAACCGTGGGAAGGTCTGTATGGATGGCGCAGAAATTGGGATCGTGGACGGCGACTTTGGGCTCAACGGGCAGGGCGATCGAATGCTCGATAGGATCCGGCGCTATAAACGGCTGAGCTTCTGTGGGTTGAAAGTTTTCCGTCGCGATCGCGTGCGCAACTTCCGCGACAGGCGTATCTGCCTCGGTCGTGTTGACGACAAGAGGCATCGGGTGCCCCTGCTCTTTCGCGTTGAAGAACGGAACCAGTCCGGGAACGCGTCGGGCCTCGATCCAGCGAAGATTTCCCTTACGAACCTTGTCGTCCGGCTGCAGCGATCCTTCGCCGATCCAATCTCCAAGCTCGGCGAACGCCGCTTCATAGACTTGTCCGCCAACTTCGACTTGCCATATCTCCTGGGGATTTTCTGTGCTCATGGAAACAGATGCGTAGACCAAGGTCAGGCGACCTTTTGCGACTCTACTTCCTCCTTCTCCGTTTCGGCGTTTTTCGCGTTCACGAGGAATCTCACAACACCCTGTCCGATCTCACCGGCGTCACAGCCGCGGATCAGCGCGTTAACGACGCTCGGGTCGTACCTGCTTCCAACGAGGCCTTTGATCCTCTCCAGCGCCTCTGGTAAAAGCATGCCTTTCTGGTAAGGCCGGTCGATAGTCATCGCGTCGAATGTGTCGGCGACCGAAACGATCTTTGCCTGGAGCGGGATCTGTTTGTCGGTCAACCCCTGGGGATAACCTTGCCCGTTTACCATCTCGTGGTGCATGTACATTCCGGGCAAGAACTCTTTCATCGCGGGGATCTGCGACATTATCTTGTAACCCTTTTGTGGGTGTGTCTTCATGATCTCGAACTCTTCGCTCGTGAGCGCCGCTGGCTTTTTGAGAATGCTGTCGTCGATTGCGATCTTCCCGACGTCGTGAAGGAGCGCACTTATTCTGAGAGTCTCGAGCTCTTCTGACGCGAGCCCCAACTGCTTTCCGATCGCCACTGAAATACGTGCGACACGCTCGGAATGACCTCGTGTGTATTTATCCTTGCCGTCGATGGCCGCCGCAAGCGCCTTAACTGTTCCGACGAAGAGCTCGCGATTTTCTTGCGCCGCTTTCGCGAGACGCGCGACGTGCTCCTCGATCTTGTCGCTCATCGTGTTGAACGATTCGCCGAGGGTCCCGATCTCGGTAATATTCCGTGTCTCGACCCGCGTTGAAAAATCTCCGGCCGCAACGTGGCCCGCCGCGGTCGATAGTTTCATTAACGGCGCCGTCAGTGTGCGGGCCGCGAGCGAACCCACGAGCATGGCAACACACGCAAAGGCGAGGCTTATGAGCCATGTCTGTGTTTTCATCTCGCCGACGGATGCGAGAGCTTTTCGCTCGTCCTGCATCGTGATTACGCCGAGGCTCATGTCGTTCCCGAACCGCACCGTCGAATAAGCTCCGATCATGTCGTACGACGAGCCGTCAAAATCCGCAGTGAACGGGACGAGCCCGGACTGTATCTGCGCGTTTGACTGCTGCCATTCACCGACGATCTTCAAATTAGCCAGTGACCTTTGCGAATCGACAAGAGAGGAGTCGGGATGAAAGACCGCGCGGCCTGATTGGTTGACGACGAAGATGATGGGCAAGCCGGCTTTCCAGAGATCGGCTTCACTTGTGGATTGCGTTCCGACAACTGAACGTGCAATTTCTCGAAGCGAAACTATCGCCACGACTGACGCTATAGTTTGTCCGTTGGCTTCCACCGGCGACGCGAATGTAAAAATCGCTTCTCCCGTTTGCGTGAGCTTTTGCGGCTGACCGACGACGAGCGATTGTGTCGTCAGGGTTTTCAACGCGGCTTCCGACACAGTTTCCGTGTCCGCACGATTCAATGAGTTTGGACGGAAGAGTGCGAGCGGCTCGCCGGTCGCCGGTTTGAGATAGAGGGCGAGCAGGCTCGGATTTTCACGAAGTGTTGCACCAAGCTTTTCCTCGGTGTGGGGAGAAGAAAAAACCTCCGGACCGGACGCCAACTCGAGCGCCTTCGCCAGGCCCCGGACAAGATCGCTGTGATGCTGGCCGAACATCTCGATCTGTCTCGCCTTTTCCTGGACCAACTGGATCTGATATCTATTCTCGACCGCTCGCAGCTCCTTTGCGCTTCGCTGCGAAAGAAACCAGCCCGTCAGGACAAGAGGTACCAGTCCGACAAGCAAAAGCGTGCAGACGACAAAGTAAATCAGGCTTATTTTTCTCTGGGGCCGAGGCATTTGAGGAAGGAAAATAAGGAAGACGAAGGATTTCGCCACTCAAATCTTACGATAATAGCGAGATAGTGGTCAACAAAATTAAACACTCAGGCATTGGGCCTAGTGAGATTCGAACCTTAAACTTATCAGCCCATTTATAAGAATCACCCTCCACATCGGACAAGGACCCCGACACAACTCCAACGATCAGAAGAATGTAAGTTCTTGTTTCGTTCGATTCGTGTATTTCGTGGTTCAATTTAAGCGCAAGCGGAAATCACGAAACGACACCAATCACGCGAAAAGATAGTCACCACGATGCAGTGATCTCACCGAAGCATGCTGCCCTTTTTCCGTTACATCCTTTTTCATTTTCAGGGCGTCTGTTGGGATTTGCTTTTAGAAAAATAACTTCGGTTTCGTTTACAATAACCTCACAAAATGTCCCCCGAGCGCTGGCGAGAGATAGAGGAAGTGTTTCAGGCTGCGGTCGAAATGCCGCGGGCGGATCGCGCACAATTTCTCGACAAGGTTTGCGGCACTGATGCAGACCTCAAAGCAGAACTTCAGAAGCTTCTCGACTCGGACGACGCGGCCTCAGATTTTATCGAATCCCCGATCTGGACCGACATTAATTTCCTCAACACCTCAGCAAAACAAGAACTCTCGATCTCGATAGATCGCGAAGTCAACGGCGATGATGGCGACAGTTTCCTCGGTAAGGAGATCGGCGTGTATCGCCTGAAAGAAGAGATCGGCAGCGGTGTTGGTTGGAACGCGGCGCTTTGAAGAGGGGACCTGCGAGATCGTCATTGCCGAGCGCCTGGATCCGCTGTCGCTACGGTCGAAGGTGTTGTCTGCATGGACGCTCTATCAGGCACGCGACTTTGATCGGGCGCTTGAAAAAGGACGCGAACTTGAACATCTGAATGCGGACTTTATGCAGACGCATCTCCAGCTCGCGAATGTTCTAACGGAGATCGGGGATCAGGACGCGGCTCTTCATCATGCGCGAAAGGCGGCACAGATCGAGCCGCACTCGCCGCTCATCGTCTACGTTCTTTGCTTTGCTTTAGTGCGAGCCGGAAAGCGCGAGGAGGCGGAAGCTATAACTAACACTTGGGGCAAGATCGCCGAAACAAGTTACGTGGCGCCGTTTTTTCTCGCAATGTGCGAGACCGCGATCTGCAACAAAGAGCGGGCCGTGGAGCTGTTGGAAGCGGCGCGATCGGAGAACAGTGGTTGGATACTTTGGCTTGGGACCGAGCCCAAGCTTGATTCCCTTCGCGACTTCGAACCATTCCTGGAGATTCTCCGCAAGACTGGCCTCACGACTTACTTTCCACCGGTGTAATAGTCTCGGCCAAGGAAGTCGGGCTGATTCCGACCGCCTTCATTAACTCGATCTATATTTGCTTGCCACCGCTCACGTCGTCTAGGTCACTTCAACTTCCCGATCCGATCAATTTTCAAGATGCAATCGCCAGGACCGTCGGTCTATCGAAGAAATTTGATCGGAACCACTGGATCGCTTCCGCGGCTTTCGTTAGCGCGGCCTGAAGATCAAATAGCGAAGGGTTAGTTCAAAGTAAAACTCTTTGGAACAAACTCGAGCGACACCAATTCGCCTACGCTTTTGGTCTTTGCATCGGCAGCTGGCTTGAACACGAATACGACCGGTACCTCGACGCTCGTCATGCCGCAGCCGAACTGAATACCTTCCACGTCCGGGGTAAACGCACCTGTTACCATCGATTGCGTATAGATAAACTTCAGTACGTCGGTGCCGACCTTTATGTGCATGAACGCGGCTTTGTTCGTACACTCGCTCCGCTCTATGAACCCGAGTTCGCGACGTTCGCCTTCCGTCGGCTTGCGAAGTCGATCTCTGATAGCGTCCATCAGCAATTTACGGCGCTCGTCTGCAAATTCACCGTCGCGGGGCGGCGGGCCGGCCTCCTCAACCTCGTACGTCGGGGGCGGAGGCTCCTTGCTCAAGTCGATAAAGCGAAAGTTGCCGGGAACAAATGCTATCGCCACCAACTCCCCGCGAGAGGGCGAGGCACTCGTCGGACGATAGCTCATCACTGCGAGAGCTCCTGCAACATTAGAACTGCAACCGACTTCGGTATCACCCGCATCGGGAACGAATGTCATTATGGCGAGCGTTTGAAAATCCTTGCTGACGAGCGAAAACGATTCGGCCGCGGTTTTGATCGAATATGTAATGCCCGTTTTGCAGTCGATCTTTATGATCCTTCCGAGGACCTGCTTTTCACCCGCCTCGGGCGAGCGCAGCGCTCGATTCACCGCTCGTAACTGAAATTCTTCGGAGGACTTCGCGATCTGTTCCGGCGTGGGCTTATTTTCGCCGGGCTTCCGCATCACCAGGACTCTCTCATTCGCGGTTTCGCCTGACCCGGCAATTCGTTTTTCATATTCCTTTCGATTCTCCTCATAGTTCGCTAACGCCTGCTGACGTTGCCGAATGTCGTTGGCAAGCGCCGTCGCACGCGTCCTAACGTCCTCATCGTCGGACGATGTCGCAAGTCTTTCGGCGATGGCTGAGGCCGCCGGGAATTTGTCCTGCCGAAGGTAGATCTCGGCAATACGAATCAGATAACGCGCTTTACCGGGCTGGTATTTGAGAGCCTTCTTCAAGTTCAGAACTGCGTCGTCGAGCTCTTCGTTGTTTACAAGATCCACGAATGCGAGCAGTTCGTAGCTTTCCGTATACGCGGGGTTCAGAGCGATCGCCTTCTTCAGCATCTCTCTCATTTTCGCGGCAGCCGCAGTGTCGAACTTGTGAACGTAGCCGAATTCGTCCCGGCCCTCGCGGCTCAAGAGATACGCATATTCGTAAAAGGCGATGTGGTTTTTCGGATCCTGCGAGATCGCCTTTTCGAGAAAAGCCTGTGCCTCGGCAAACTTCCTCTGGCGGATCCTGATCATCCCCATCGAAACGTTCGCCATGCTCAAATCCGGCCGCAATGTCAGCGCGGTTCGAAGGAACGGTTCAGCCTCATCGACCCGCTGAACGTGATAAAGCAGGTCGCCCAAGTACGCATTGCTTTCGGCGTCGGTGAGAGGAGCGGTTCGCATATCGGCGTCGAAGACCATCTTGTTCTGAAAGGTCAGCAAGTGATATTTGTAAGACTTTTGAGCGACATACTTTCGCAGGTCCTTCTCCATTTGAGGGTAGTCGATACCGAAAGCTTCCTTGAATGCCTGCTCTGCAGGTTTGCCGGAAAGCGAGACCGTCAGAAACTTAACGAGGCTCTCCGACTTGCCGCTCTGGACGAGGTAATGGATCAGCGCCCACGCCTGCGCGTAGAAAATACTGCGTGAATGACTGGCGTTTTCGGCCAGAGCGCGATTGTTGATCTTGAAGAATGTATCGAGTGGGATCAGGCTGTTCTGATTCAGCAACGCGAGGTGATTTGCCTGCGGTAGTCCGAGCTTGACCTTCTGATCCTCTTCTATTTCGAACGTCTGGTAGTACTCGGCCAAACCTTCGTTGAACCACGGCGGCACCTCCGACTTCCCAAAATTGGTATCGATTATGAAATGCACGTACTCGTGGAAGATCGTCCCGTACGTATCCGCGTCCGTGCCCTCGGTCGAGAGCGTGATGTAATTCACGTCAGCTCCCGACTGGAAATATCCGGCAACGAAATGATCGAGTTTTCCGTCGGCGCGCTTTGGCTTAAAAGGCTTATAGGAAGAATCGCTTTTGAAGACCACCACGTTCGTGGGTATTGATGCGGTAAGGCTTAGCGTCCCAAATACGGTCCTGAAGGTTTCGCGAAACTGTTCAAGTTTCGTGGCAGCTTTTCGTATGTCTTTTTCGGAGGCGTTGCCGATGAGGAAAAAGTTCTTGGAGCGAACCTGCAGCCATTCGTCCTTCGCCATTGCAGAGGTCGGCGAAAGTACGAAAAATGCCGCGAAGAACAAGGCTGTGGAAAAAAACGTTTTATTTTTCATACTGCTTGGGATTAGGAAGAACAAACGTTATCGAGAGCGACAAAATAACATAGGTCGAATCGAAACCTGGGACGCCAAAACTCTATCAAGGATGCAAAAAAAGGCGGGGCCAGGCAAGCCCCGCCGATCCGTTTGCTAATTCTCGCTTTCTTACTTCGCCAGCGTTCTGACAATTTCTTCCGCGGCGTGTGCCACGACCTGCGAGATGATCGCCGCCCAGGTTATGCGCCGCATATTAATGGACCACGCGCGCAAACATCAGGCGGAGAAGCGCGGCGGTGAGGCGGAGAAGCTTCCGCTCGAAGAAGAAATATTAGTTGTCTCGCATGAGAAGTCCGCGGAGTTGATTGCGCTGGATGACGCCGTGCAGACACTAGCCGGGATCGACGAGCAAAAGGCGAAGATCGTCGAGCTGCGTTACTTTGGTGGATTGTCGATCGAAGAAACTGCGGAGGTCATGGGTGTAAGTGTACCGACGATCAATCGGCAATGGCGTATGGCGAAGGCGTGGCTGTATTCGCAGATCGCGGCGGGATAGCGCGGAGACAGAGAAGGGGAGAACGCCGATGTCTCCCCTTCTCCCTTTCTTCCTGACCTTAGGAAGCCGCTGATCTCTTTACGATCACTAGAGTGATGTCGTCGTTCGCGGGCGCTGTCTGAGTGAAAGCTGACAGAGCAGATTCCACCTTGTCTCTCATCCCGGCGGCCGATCCTCGCAAATTTTTCCGCACGACCTCGGTCAACCGCTCCATGCCAAACTCTTCATCGCGAATATTATTCGCTTCGGAAACGCCGTCCGAATAAACGACCAGCGCCTCACCCGGCTGAAGCTGCGTCTCACCGATCTCAAACTCGGCGCCCGGAATTATGCCTAACGGAAAACCGCCGGACGAAAGCTGCGCGACGGAGCCGTCGACGCGTCCAATGAGGGGCGGATTATGACCGGCGTTGATGTACTTGAGGAAGCCGTTTGTCGGATCTAGCTCCGCAGCAAAAAGAGTGACGAACCTGTTCGCGGGAGTATTCTCGGAGAGGTACTGATTTACCGAAAGGATAGTCTCCTCCAAAGTGCTCTTTGCCGAAACCTGTGCGTGGATCGCCGCATGCAAACTCGACATCAGTAGTGCGGCGGCCGTCCCTTTACCGGAAACGTCGCCGAGCGCGATCAGCATTTTGCCGTCATGCCGCGGAATAAAATCGTAGTAGTCGCCTCCGATCTCGTAACATGAGAACGATATCCCTTGAAATTCATAACCCTCAACGATCGGAGGTGACGAAGGCTGAAAACGCTGCTGGATCTCAGTCGCAAGCTCGAGTTCATGCTCCATCCGCTCGCGCTCGAACCTTTCTTCAAGGAGCTTCGCATTTTCGACACGGATCGCCGCGACCGATGCGAGCGTCGTTAGGATGTTCAGATGCTCTTCCGAGAATGTCGCTTCGTAGGTCGGAGAATCTGCGTAGATCAAACCGAAGACGGTGCGTTCGTCGACGCTGAGCGGAACCGCAAGTACGGACCGGATGCCCTGAAGTGCGATAGTCTGGCTTGCAAATTTTGGATCGTGCTGGGCGTCCGCGGTGAGAACTGACTTTCCGTTCTTCAAGACCTCGTCCATCACCGTCCGGCTGATGCGGACTTCCTGTAATGGCTCATCATTGCCGCGGATTCGCGCGACCATGATCTTCATTCCGTCATCGGCCTTCTCATCACGGAGCATAATCACGCATCGCTCCGCCGGTACCGCTTCGAAGACGAGAGAAGCGACCTGGTTTAGCGTCTCGTCCAAGTTGCTGGCAGAAAGCAGAGCCACGCCTACCTTGCTAATCAGTCCGAGAAGATCGTTACGCGACGAAAATTGTTCTTTGAGCAGCTCTGTCGTCGGGATCTTGCGGCTCTGGAGCGAAATCGTCTTCGATGGATCGAGTGCCTCCGTGAAATCCGCGATGAGCGTAGCGCCGCCTTGGATCTGAAACCGCTCGTCATCAAATACGATGGTGGTCTCGCCGATCTGTATCTCTCCGCCGGATACCAAAGGGATCGGCATCTTTACGGGCGCTCCGTTATACCGCGTTCCGTTTGCGGAGCCGAGATCCTGAAGCCAGAAGCCGTCACCTTCCTGACGAACCTCCGCATGCAAACGCGAGGCGAATGCATCGGGAATACAAACATCGCTGCGGGCGGAGCGGCCGATGGTCGTGCGAAGCCGTGAGAGCGGAATTCTTTCGCCACTGCCGTTATCGGCGGTTTTTAGTATCAACTGAGCCATAAAAACTATCCGATCCTAGCGGCGAACGCGCCGGTCAGCATAAATTACGACGGTGCCCGAAATATAATCATGAAGGGCACGGCCTTTGCTGCTGAATACCGAAAGAAAGAAACCTAAGCCGACGCTCGCCAGAGTCAAAAAGTATCCAGCCGTCTGCCGTAACGCGATCACGCCGATTGGGGGTGCCGTGCCGTCGATTCGAACTATCCGCAAGCCTGTGACAATTTTCCCGATCGTCTGCCCACTGAACATTGGAAGAAGGACGATGTTCGTGATCCCGACGAGGAGGGCGACCAGCCAACTCGCACTACTGATCCCTTCGTTCAATAATTTCGCACCGTCATTTCCCGAAAATCGGCTTAGCAAAAGCCCGATCACCGGTATCGAAATTACGACAATGTAATCGATGATCAACGCCCCGCAACGCAAAAGAAACGGGGCTCTCAGTGCCTCGGGCGAAAACCCGACAATTACTTCTCTAGTTCCCGTATTTGTGACCTGTGCCGGCGGGGTCGAAACTGCACTCATAAAATATCGTCAAAGCTCACCCTACGAGGAAGTGCAGAGTCGTGTCACCCACCCTTAATTTGTCGCCGCTCGCGAGGACGTGCGGCTTGTGCGGCACAAGTCGAAGCGACGCGAAAGCTGGAGACGCGACGACCGTCCCGTTCGAAGAGCCGAGGTCTTCTACGAGGAAGTTAGCACCTTCCCGCCATATTCGCGCGTGCCTTCGCGAGATCTTTGTTTGCGGATCGTATTTCGAAAGATCGACTTCCGGGAAAATATTCGACATTGGGTCGCGGCGTCCAACAAGATTCTCGTCCTTTTGCAGCGAGAAGGTCGGCGTTGCAAGCTCACTCGTTCCTTCAACGATCAACTGAGCTGTTGGTGTCCCCGATCGCGAATATATTTCGGAGTGGACCCCCTGCTGCGCAATGGGCTGCTTCGCACCGCAAAATGCGCAGAACAGATCGGTCGCAACGATCCTCTGTCCACAGAAACCGCAGAAAACGGATTGGTTCTCCAAGCTTATGGACGCCGGGACCGCCGTCACGCCATATGTCACATTCCCCGTTCCTAGATTTTCGATGTGCTCCTCAAGTACCGACTTCATTTCTGCCGCAGACGAGAACCGGGAGTCCGCATTATATTCCACGGCGCGCATGATAATCCGCTCGATCTGATCCGACAGCAGCGAATTTATCTGACGCGGCCGCGGGTTCTTTTGAAAATCAAATATCAAAAGCGGATTGCTTTGGGGATCAGCTCCGGTCAGGAGATGAAACATCGTCGAGCCCAGACTGTAAACATCAGAACGGGGCTCAACGTTTCCGCTAAAAAGCTCCGGCGGCGCATAACCCATTGTTCCAACCGCCGTCACCCCTTTCTCTTCTTTTTGACCGATAGAACGCGCGATACCAAAATCTATAAGCATGACGCGGCCCGAGTTCCCGTCGAGCATTATGTTCGATGGCTTGAGATCGCGATAGACGATTGTTGAGGGCTGGCAGTGGAGATAGTCGAGAACATCCGTCACCTGGATCGCCCACTGGGTCACGCTCTTCTCATCGATCTTTCCTTCGGGTGCCGATCGCAGGCGAGACGACAAATCGCCGCCCGAGATGTACTTCATGACCAGATAAAAGCGCCCTTCGTCCGCATCGTAAAAGTAATCGTAGATGGTCGGAATCGACGCATGGTCGAGGGTCGAGAGAATCAGCGATTCGCGTTTGAAGTCGTTGATGGCTTTCTCTTGTTGCTCTTCCTCGATGTGAGACTGAACCATTTCCTTTACGGCACGCAGCACTCCGCCGAGATTATTGTCGCTCGCAAGGTAGACCGCACCCATTCCGCCGCCGCCGATCTTCCTCACGATCTCGTACCGTCCGTTCAAGACGATTCCCTCGCTCAAGGGCTTAAGCTTTCCACCCCGCTTCCCGTCCGTGTCGCCGCGTCCGAGGCCAGGCTCGGTAAAAGATTTGGGCTCGGGACTCGCTGCGTCAGCAAGGACGGCAGGCATGGGCGCCTCCGGTACAGGATCGGACAACCCCTGGATTCGAGTATCGACATCCTCCTGCGGTTTCGATTCCATTATGCGCACAGAGTCAAACATCGACTTCGGTGGATCTGCCTCCTCTAGCTCGCCACGCGGCTTCGAGATACTTTCGTCGTTGTATGGTGATCTCTCCTCGAAGATTCCCGGCAGCGGCATAGACGGTAGGGGAGGTTCGGGTACCGGATCCGATTCCATCGCAAAATCCGGGATCTCTTCCTCAGCCGTCTTGGCTTCCGAATCGAAGACAACTTCCTCAGCCGTCTTGGCTTCCGATTCCAGCTCTAGTAAGCCCTCGTGGTGTTCCTCCTCGTATGTAAATTCTGAAGTCGACTCGGGCGCGACATTGTCTGAAGTTTGACTTAAGCCTGCGAGGATCTCCGGCACAGGGATATCAGCTACATCCGGCTCCGTGGTCGCGCTATCCGAGCCGTCGTCGTGCTCCGATTCCGCAGCAGCGGGGATCATTGCGCCGCAGAAGGGACAGAACAGATCGTTCTCTCCAAGCTGAGAATTGCATTCGTGACAACGGGCCATCTTTTAACCTAGAGGTATCCTAAAAACTAACTACTTGCATGAAAGCGTAAAAACGTTTTACCGACAATTATTTCGTCGCCCTCGCTCAACACTTGAGGGCTTCCCGGCAATAGGCGCCTGCCGCGGTTTACGAATGTTCCGTTAGTCGAGCCAAGGTCTTCGATCATATGAACATTATTTCGATAAATGACCCGCGCATGTCGTCGCGACACTTTCGCGTCCGGGTCGTGAGCATCAAGATCAACATCCGGAAAGATTCCGTTATCGGCGTCCCATCTGCCGATGTACGACTCTTCAGAAGAAAGTGGAAAGTCCGTGTCCGCCGAGCCGCCGCGCTCGATCGTCAGCTTTGAGTGAACCCCTTTCTTCTTTTGCTCGTCCGAACTGTCGAACGAGTTCTCTTTCTCCAGCTGGACGTTGTCCACGAGCGGTGGAATCCCAACCGAAGTTATGTTCGAGATCCTGACACCGGGGTTGCTCGCAAGAGGCGGCACGTAACTTGGCACTCGCTGCTGTCCGCTCTTAGTCGAAACGACCAGACGGCCTCCGCATTCTTCACAGAATTGCGAACGGTCAAGATTTTCTCTCCCGCAGGATTGGCATTTGATCATTACTTAGCGGCGGTCTACAGGGCAAAAGCATATTACCCCGCCGACACGCTGTTCGTAAATCGTAAATCTAAGGTTTCTAAACGTCAAACCTGTCATGATCCACGCATAAGTACTTTTTTGAAACTATGAAAAGAAAAAGGTCGTAGTATCGGTTTGACGCTGTAGTATACAAGGCAAGAGCCCGAAATCTTTACGCAATCCTGAAATTCAACGTTTGAGAGGAACCACTGGTATGGCATTGAGCCGTAAAAGGAAAATCATTATCGGCAGTTCGATCGGCGCACTGCTCCTGATCATTATAATCGGAAGCATCTTTGCGACGAGGACCGACACCCCTGAAGTGACGGCGATCAAGATCGACGTGCGACCCGAGCTTAAGTCGACCGTTACTTCGTCCGGCGAAGTTCGCCCGATCCAGTTCGTCAACTTGACCAGTGAGGTACAGGGCAAAATCGAAGAGATCACAAAAAAGGAAGGAGACGCAGTTCAAAAGGGCGAGATTCTCGTCCGACTCGATCCGAACCAGCTGGAATCAAACGCTGATGCGCAATTCGCCGCCTATCAATCCGCCCAGGACGAGGTCCGGTCTTCGCAGTCTCAAGTCTCGGCAGCGCAGAATGCTTATGCTCAGGCACAACAGTCGGTCAATCAGGCCCAGGTTGCGGTTGAGAATGCTCGGCAGGGCGTGATCACGTCGCAGACCGAAGTCGATCGGGCGCAGGTTGAGCTGACGGCCGCAAACCGCGAGATGAAACGGAGCGAGCAGCTTCTGGAAAGTGGTGTGATCTCGCGGCAGGGCTTCGATGAAGCAAAGGATCGTGTCGATAATGCGGCGGCCGCTTTGAGTACGGCGAGGGCACGTCTCGAATCTGCGCGGATCTCAATTAAAGATTCTCAAGCTCGGTTAGCTTCGCAGCAGGTCGCCGTCCGCGACGCACGTCGCGCGGTGGAATCGGCGGGGATCAGTGTCAGCTCGAGCCGGTCGCGGGCAGAGCAGCAGGCGGCCGTTCTTCGCGGCCAGCGCAATCAGCGGGACAAGACGGTTGTGATCGCTCCGATCAACGGCGTGATCGCGGAGATCCCGTCGAAGGTCGGTACATTTGCCGTAGCGGGTCTATCGACGACGGCTTTAATGACGATCGCGGACATGTCCGAAATCAACGTTGAGGTTAAAGTCGACGAAACAGAGATCGACAAGGTCGCCGTCGGTCAGAAGGCAAAGATCAAAGTGGATGCTTTCGGCGAAGCGGAATTTGAAGGTGAGGTTTTACAAAAGACGCCCCTGGCGGTCGGTAAATCTCAGACAAGCGGTGGTCTTTCCGTTAACATCAATGTTCAGGAAGCAAAGGAATTCCGCGTCGTGCTCAGATTGCTCAATCTCACACCTGAAATGCAGACGGGCCTTCGCCCGGGAATGAGTGCAACGGCAACGATAACCACAACCACCGTTACTGATGTGATCGCCGTCCCACTCCAGGCCGTCATCGAGAAGAAGCCCGAAGCTTCGCCGACACCCGAAGGCATCGCAGCCAGCGCCACTCCGGCGGATAAGCCAAAGCCGATCAAAGGCGTTTACGTTCTCGACGGCAATAAGGCGAAATTTGTTGCGGTGGAAACAGGTATCACCGGCGAGTCTGACATCCAGATAACTTCGGGACTTTCATCGGGGCAAGAAGTGATAACCGGCCCGAGTCGGATTCTGAACACGCTCAAAGAAGGGACCGTGGTGAAACGCCAGGTAAAGAAAGAAGGCGAGAACGCGAATAAGTCGTAGTGAGTGGTGCTCAGTGATCAGTGGCCCGTTTCTTAACCGACTGCTGACAACCGCCCACTAGTGACAACTGTTATGTACCGATTCATGGAAAATGAAGTTGCAGTAGCTGAACCAACCACTAATGGAACCAGTCCTGCGACCGAGACTCTGATCTCGATGCGCAATATCTGGAAGACGTATCAGATGGGCACCGAAGAGCTTCACGCGCTGCGCGACGTGTCGTTCGAAGTTCAGAAAGGCGAGTACCTCGCAATCATCGGCCCGTCCGGCTCGGGAAAATCCACGTTGATGAATCTTATCGGCTGCCTGGATTCTCCTTCGATGGGGCAGTACTGGATCAACGGGCAGCTAGTGTCGGACATGACGGACGACGAGCTGGCGCGTATTAGAAATAAAGAGATCGGTTTTGTATTCCAAACTTTCAATTTGCTGGCACGAGCGACTGCTCTCCATAACGTCGAGCTGCCGCTGATCTACGCCGGTATGCGAGCCGGTGAAAGACACGATAAGGCTCAGGCGGCTCTAGCTTCCGTCGAGCTTGGCGATCGTGTTACGCATCGCCCCAACGAACTTTCCGGCGGACAGCGACAACGCGTGGCGATCGCTCGAGCACTTGTTAATCATCCGTCGATTCTCCTCGCCGACGAGCCGACGGGAGCTCTCGATTCGAAGACGAGTGTCGAGATCATGGCCCTGTTCGAGAAACTTCACGCCGAAGGCAATACGATCATCGTCGTCACCCACGAGCACGATGTCGCGGAACGGGCACACCGCATAATCACCATTCGCGACGGTCAGATAGAAAAAGACGAGAAAATAAAATGATCGGAGGGCTGCCGGCTTATATCCCGGCCGTCTTTATCCTGACCACGCTGTTTACGGTCGGAATCTTTTTCTACGCCATCTACCGGGCTGGAATTCGGTTCACCGCCGCGAAGGTGCTTCTTGCTTTCACGGCCCTCTGGATCATCGTTCAAGCGATCCTTGCTGCAAAAGATTTCTTTCAGAATTTTGACGTGATGCCGCCGCGAACGTTTGCGTTTGGCCCGCTTCCGTTTTTCATACTCACATTTGCCTATCTGATCTTCGGGCGGAAGTTTGTCGACCGACTTCCGCTCACGGTCCTTACCTGGATCCACGTCATTAGAATTCCTGTTGAGTGTGTTCTGCTTTGGCTCTCGGAACACGGACTCGTCCCGGTAGAGATGACTTTCGAAGGACGCAACCTAGATATCCTGTCAGGACTGTCGGCCCCGATTATTTATTTCTTCGCTTTCCGCAACGGCTGCGAGAATCGAAACTTGTTGGTCATTTGGAACTTCCTAGCTCTAAGCTTGCTAGCTAACGTCGTAACGATCGCAATCCTCGCATTTCCTTCGCGATTCCAAATGATCGCCTACGATCAACCGAATATCGGCGTCACGCTTTTTCCTTTTGTCTGGCTCCCCTCCGTCATAGTTCCGATCGTCTTCTTCTGCCACGCTGCTTCCCTATACAAACTTCTCGCCTCCGAACAACCGGGCCCATAATTCCCGCTGCTTTGTAAACAAATTGTCAGAACTGACGTAGAATAGTCCACACGTTAATGGATTTCACCGAAACCCTAAAACTTGCCCTTGCCGCGATTTGGGCTCACAAGCTTAGATCGTTCCTGACTTTGCTCGGAATGATCATCGCCGTCGCCGCGTTCATGGTCGTCTTTTCCCTGCTCCAGGGCTTCAATGTCTATATCGACGAAAAGATCGCCGGCATCGGCTCGAACACCTTTACTGTTCAGCGATTTCGATTCGAGGATTTCAAAGATACGGACTCGATCGCCGAAGCCCAGCGCCGGAACAAGGAAATGACTTTCGAAGACCTCGAATTTATTCGCTCGAGAGCTCAGGTCATCGACAAGATCGGCGCTAAAGCCGGCGGCAACCGGCGCGATGTCAAGGTAGGTCCGACGCTCATGGAGGACGTCAACGTCGACGGTGCGGAGCCTGTGATCGGCGAGATCGAGAAGATCGATGTTCTTGAAGGTCGGTATTTTACGGAATCCGAAAATACCAACGGGATGCGCGTTGCGTTCATCGGAACCGATGTCGTCGACAAGTTATTTCCGCAGGGCGGAGCGGTCGGGCAGGAGATCAATATTCGCGGTATTCCGTATCGCGTGATCGGCGTTCGTGTGGCAAAGGGCACCGTCTTCGGCATGCCGCAGGATGCATTTGTACAACTGCCGATCAAAACTTTTGGTTCAAATTTTGGCGGATTTCGTGGAAGCCGGTATTTATACTTCGTTGGATCAGCTCCGTCGGACAAACTTTACAAGGATGCCGTTGAAGAAGCTCGAAACTTGATGCGAATGAAGCGCAAACTCGAGTTCGGCGAGAAGGACACATTTGGGATCATCACTCCGGATGCAATATCGGGACTGCGCGATAGCATTTTCGGCACGACATTCATCGTGATCATGATCGTTCCGGCGATCGCTTTGTTGGTCGGCGCGATCGTTATCATGAACATCATGCTGGTTGCGGTAACTGAAAGGACAAAAGAGATCGGCATTCGGAAAAGCCTGGGTGCCCGTCAGTCCGACATCTTGCGACAGTTCCTCCTGGAGGCAGGGACGCTTGCCTCGATTGGTGGCATCATTGGATTGATCATCGCCGAGATCATCGGTGTTTTCGTGAGCAAGATGTTCATCGCAACCGTGATCCCTTGGTACGCGATCGTAATCTCCATTGGCGTTTCGGCGATTGTCGGTATCCTCGCCGGATTGTTCCCGGCTTGGAAAGCAGCACAACTTGACCCGATCGAAGCTTTGAGGGCAGATTAAGCAAGATGGCAATTCGCGGCAGTGAAATATTGGAAAACTTGAGGATGGCTCTCGACACTCTCCGCAGCAACAAGCTGCGCTCGTTTCTCACCATCGTCGGAGTGGTTGTCGGCGTCGTGACCGTGATGCTGATCTCTTCGGTGATCAGCGGAATAGACGTCGCGATCGAGAAGCAGGTCGAGTCCTTCGGTACGCGGTCCATCTTCCTCCGTAAGTTTAATAGCGGATTTAGTCACGGCCGACGCTCGCAGGAAGAGCGAATGCGGAAACCCCTCACGCTCGATGATGCTGAGGCGATCAAAGCACTGCCGACGATCGAGACAGCTATTCCGTTTCTCGACGTGTCGAACAATTTTTTCGGTGCCAAGACGATCGTAACCGGAAAGAACGGAAAATCGTCGTCGGCTGTGCTTCTCAAAGGAACACTTCCCGAAGTCGAAAAAACCACGGTCGAGATACTAATGGATGGGCGATGGTTCTCGAAATCGGAGAGCGAAGAAAAGGTCGAGGTGTGCCTCATAGGATCGTCCGTCGTCGACAGCTATTTTCCGTTCGAGGATCCGGTAGGTAAGACACTGGAGATTGGCGGGGTTGAGTTCCGGGTCATCGGCGTCTTACAAAAACGCGAACAGTTGTTCGGCGGAGGCGGCGGGAATAATGATCAGAGCAACGTCATCTATATGCCGATGGGAGCCGCATTAAAGCTTAAGCCGAATGCCGACGATCTTTTTATCCTGGCAGTCGCTCAGGAAGGCATGCTCGAGAAAGCAAAGGACGATGTACAGGATCTGCTCCGGGTCCGCCGAAGCGTCGAATACGGAGATCCAAACAATTTTTCGATGGAAACGGCCGCAAGCATCATCGACCAGTTTCGCTCGATCATTGCCGGCGTCGCGATCTTTATGGTCGTGATCTCATCGGTCGGATTGATGATCGGGGGAATCGGCGTGATGAACATCATGCTTGTTTCCGTGACCGAACGGACGCGCGAGATCGGGATCCGAAAAGCGATCGGAGCAAAACAATCCGACATCATGCTTCAATTCCTGATCGAAGCTGCCACGCTAACGGGTTTTGGCGGCCTGCTTGGTTTACTGCTCGGCTGGCTCTTAACGCTTCTCGTAAAACTAGTTCTTCCGTCTTATGTTCCGCTATGGGCTCCGGCCGCAGGTTTCATCGCAAGTGTGGGCATCGGCTTGATATTTGGTCTTTGGCCGGCGTGGAAAGCGGCGAGGCTTGACCCGATCGAATCACTCAGATACGAATAAGCGCGACTCCTGAGTGAAGGGCCGCGCTTATCTTTCTTATTGCAATACGATCACGACGGGTTGCCGGTAAAGAGGGCTATGACGACACGGGCCGCGATACCGATCAGAGCGAGAATCAAGACGACCGCCCAGGCAGAACCGGCCGAAAGACGATTCGTTAAGCGGAGGCCGATGGCCGCAAGTACCCAGCCCCAGATCGCAAACAGATCGAGCGTGCTTAGAAGCGTCGCAAGCACGGGAGCAGTTTTCCCGTTTACGAGAAAACTGAGATTTGCCTGTATCACGCCTCGCTGACTGACGGCCAGATCGATATCATCGACCGACTTGAATGCGAGAACGATAAAGTTTGCGATCATCCCAACGACCGTCGGCGGAAGCGATGCATAAACCCAGACCGATACCGCATGCAGAAAACCGCCCGAACCGCCGAACGCTTTCGCTCCACCCCAGTAAAGCAACCCGCCGATGAGCAAGCTAATCATGACGAAGATCGGCAAAACAAATCTAACGACCTTGCTGATCGTCATATTAAGATCTATCGCATTCGCTTTTTGCTCGCTCGTCATCGAAGCGGTCTGAGAACTTTTGTCCATCTGCTCCGCCGCAAAACTCCGAATACCCGCATCCCCGACTTTGTAGTAAAGTCCAAAACCGTACGCCGTCACGAGCAATGAGATGATTATCGCTGCCATCACAAATCGCGGTTTGCGTTTTAAATCCTCGAATGTTCTGCCGGGTTCGAAGAAGATATTTCCGAGAGTAGCAGCCTCGGACATTTGCGGCGGTTCGCTCTCCGCCTTTACCCGCGGCGTCGGAACTTGCGGTTCCGCGTTTTCTTGATTTTCCATTTGAATGTTCTCCTTTGATTGGCGCCGGTCTTATCGGTACTGCAGAGATTGAAGAACGTCGCGTGATAGAAACGTACAGCGCTTTTACGTGGCTGGCTAATCGCTGGTTTCAAATTCCGCAACCGGCGCCGTATCGTATCCGTCGACGCGGATGCACGCGGCGGTATGACCCGGGGCGATCTCGCGGCGTTCCGGCACACGTTCGGCGCATTCCGGAATTGCGATCGGGCACCGCGTCCGAAATCTGCACCCGGACGGCGGGTTTATGGGAGTCGGAACATCACCGTGCAAGACTATGCGATCTCGTTTGTGTTTCGGGTCCGGAACCGGTATCGCTGACAGCAGAGCCTTCGTATACGGATGCAGCGGATTTTTATAAAGCTCAGCTGCATCGGCGATCTCGACGATCTTGCCCAGATACATTACAGCAACTCGTGTAGATATGTGCTCGACGACGGCGAGGCCATGCGAAATGAAAAGATATGTCAGGCCGAACTCATGCTGTAAATCCTGAAGCAGGTTGACCACCTGCGCCTGAACAGAAACATCGAGTGCAGAAACCGGCTCGTCACAAACGATCAACTTCGGATTGAGAGCTAGGGCGCGGGCGATCCCTATCCGCTGCCGCTGGCCCCCGGAAAATTCGTGCGGATATCGATTCATGTAATCCGCGTCCAGCCCGACTTTCGTCAGAAGGGCAGCGACACGCGCCCGACGCTCCGCTTTGTTCGACACTCCGTGGATCTTCAACGGTTCTGAAACGATCGACAAAATACTCAGTCTCGGATTCAAGCTCGCATAGGGGTCCTGGAAAATTATCTGCATCTCCCGGCGCAGATCACGCATTTCGGCTGGTCCAAGCTCGAGGATATTCCGATCCTCGAAATAAACTTCCCCGCTTGTTGGTTCCTGCAAACGCAAGAGACAGCGGCCGACCGTCGATTTGCCGCAACCCGACTCGCCGACCAGGCCGAGTGTCTCTCCCGACTTGATAGAGAACGAAACGCCATCGACCACCTGCACGAGATCTTCACTTTTCTCAACAGGAAAATGCTTCACCAGGCGACGAACGTCGAGGAGTGTTTGGATCTCAGTTTGTGGTGACGG
>JBDTMK010000003.1:0-25633 GCA_039934315.1 Pyrinomonadaceae bacterium
GGCGATTTTAGGAGCTGCTTCACCTTTTCCATGTCGAGCGCCCGAAATTGGTTCCACTCGGTGATGATTACGAGGGCGTCGGCACCGTCAATCGCGTCGTACTCGTCTGCCGCGTACTCGAGGCCTTTCAGGAAATGCTTCGCCTCATCCATTGCGACGGGGTCAAAAGCTCGAACGGTCGCACCCCGTTCAATCAAAGTGTGAATTATTTCGATCGCCGGAGACTCCCGCATGTCATCGGTTTCCGGTTTGAAAGAGAGTCCGAGTATGCCGATCTTCTTACCAGCTAAACTTCCGACAAGACTTTCGATCTTCGGGATCATCGCATCCCGCTGACGGTCATTCGCTTCGATCACCGCGTCAACTATACGAGTCTCAACGCCGAACTGATCGGCGACCGTTGCCAGAGCCCTCGTGTCTTTCGGGAAACAGGAACCGCCGTAGCCCGGGCCCGGATGCAAGAACTTGCGCCCTATGCGATTATCCATACCCATGCCGCGAGCGACATCATGAACATCGCAGCCAATGGCGTCGCATAGATTTGCGACTTCGTTAATAAAAGTGATCTTTGTCGCTAGGAAAGCGTTGGCGGCGTACTTGATCAGCTCAGCGGCCTCGAGGGACGTGATCACGATTGGCGTCTCGATCAAATAAAGAGGACGGTAAAGTTCTTTCATCACCTCGATCGCTTTGTCCTCATTGCTTCCGATCACCACTCGGTCGGGCCGCATGAAATCATCAATCGCGGCTCCCTCGCGAAGGAACTCCGGATTCGAAGCCACGCCGAATTCCGTCGGAGTCTTCAAGTTCGCGGCCACAAATTCCCGCAGCCATTTGCCAGTGCCGATTGGGACCGTAGATTTGGTCACCAGCACCTTATACCCGTCCATCGCCTCCGCAACGTCCTTGGCGGCTTGCTGGTAGTAGCTCATGTCGGGCGAGCCGTCTTTCTTTGGCGGAGTGCCGACAGCGAGAAAGACGACACGGGAGCCTTCAACAGCTGAAGCAATTTCGGTCGTGAAGTGAAGCCGTCCTGCTTTTACGTTTTTCTCAACGATCTGGTCCAGCCCAGGCTCATAGATCGGGATAATTCCGTTATTAAGTTTTTCGATTTTTGTTGCATCGACGTCGACGCAGGTAACGTCCACTCCGAATTCCGCAAAACACGCACCTGTCACTAACCCAACGTAGCCGGTACCAATAACTGCAATATGCATAATTCAATAAAAGATAAAGACTACAAATAAATTCGGTCTTGTTCAAACGCACCGCTAAACAAAACTGTGCGGGTCATATTTTGAAAACATGACCCGCACTGATTACGAAACAAATCTATTTAAGGATCGTGACTAACGAGTTGGACTGATGATTATAACGTTACCACCGGGGGTGACGTCATTGTTGCCGCCTAAAAGAATGGCAACACCAGCAACTCCGGCTGCTGCGAGGATAAGCCAAGGCCATCCTGCAACTCGAACCGGCGGAGCAGAGTTCGGACGCAAGCAGGGCTTACAGCCAGTTTGAGCAAGATTGCCGGCCGTCGCCGACGTACCTGCAGCAATCTGTTTATCGGATGATCCTTCACGCATCGTTACAAGACCCGAGGTCGTATCAACGTGCGTATGGGAACATTCAACCTCGACAATAAAATTGTCAGCTTGGGCCGAGTCAGCAATGACCGTTGCGTCTTTCGTCGTGATGGTTGTTGCAACGCCCGCAGCGTTCGAGACGCGAGCTTTTCCTGACGAAAGAATGCCGACTATACTCGCCTCTGAAAAATTCAGAACAAGATTTGAGTCAGCAAGAACTTCGATTCTGCCGGTTTTACCAAGGCTTATAACAGCGCTTGAGTCAGGCCCGGTAACAATCGAGCTGCCTGAAATAATTGTCGAGTTCGACACAGCATTCTGACCATTCACCGACACTTGACCAGTAACTGTGATCTCACCCGTAAGGTCTTTCGTTGCGGCGAGTCCAACCATGGAATACACACACAACACCGCAGCGGCAGTTAACGATGTAGTAATTTTACGAAAACAATTTTTGCCGAGCATTTGATTAATATCCTCCTGTAACAATCCTTTAAGAAATAACCTTTCCGTGCATTCGCGAGAATCTCACGTGGGAAAGGTTGCAAACTCTATCGAGTAGGGCTAATAACTGTGCCGCCGCCGCCAACTGCTATCTCATTATCGCTAAGGGCAGTCCAGAGAATTATCACAGCGGCTCCTCCAAAAATACCACCCCAAATCCACCAGGCAGCTCCACCGTGATCATCATCGTCATCGTCGTCCTTAACACCCGAAGCTGCGACAGATTGTCCGGCTGCGAGTTGGACAGTCTTGCCGTTCAGAGTTTTGATCGTGACATTCTCAGCCGAACCGAGGACCGAGACTGTACCGGAGGTTAAATCGCCGGAAATGCCATTCTCGCTAAAGGTAAGGTTTAAGGCAGTGTTCGGAGCGAGTCCAATTTTTCCGAGTTTGCTTAAATTTATAACGGCGTTACTGCTATCAGATGTAGTAATCGTGCTGCCCGAGAAAACGGAACGTCCGCTACGTGCGACTTCACCGTTAACAAAAACAAACGGGGCTTCACCGTTAACAGTCTTTCCAGAAACCGCAAGTTCGCCGGCAGCCTTTCCAGGGCCGGCCTAAGCAACCATTGAGTAAGTTGCGAGCATCGCGACGGACAGGCACATTGAGAGTGCCTTGCGAATCCACAGTTTGCTATTCATATCTCTCCTCTTATATCGCCCAAAATCAATAATTTCAAAAAATCAAACCTATCAATCTTTTACACGAATCAAGGGTTGATGTCAATAAAAACGACCCTCGCAGTGTAAAAACTGAAAAAAGAACCTGTTGCAGTGCTTATGAAACTTCTAAGCTAAGATTTGATAGATACTTATATCACAAGGTCGATGCATTTCAAAGATATTTTATTAAGATTTTTTGACGCTTATTGGATTAAATCTCGGGCTCAGAAATTAATGGGGGAAAAAAGGAGCGGGCGGAGCGAAAATCGCGATTTATTCGCCACACTAACTTGAAGGGTTTGGGAGGCCCCGTCAGCGTGGGTGAGTTTTGCCGACGGCAGAGTTTTTTGTTTTAATTGGGACACCTTACAAAAATGCATAGAGGAGAAAATCGCAATGAAAGTTCGAGCAATTGTTTTGATTTGTTTTCTGGCGTCGATGCTCGCTTGTGCGAGTCCCGCCGGCAACCAGGGCGCGGCGAACTCACAGCTGGGAAACCCGGCGTCGGATCCGAATAAAAAGATAAAAATTGGTTTCGCGATGGCGACGGTGAAGGAAGAGCGATGGCAGCGGGATCGTGACGCGTTTGAAGCACATTGCAAAAAACTGGATGTTGAATGCGTGATCACTGTCGCCGACAACAATTCGAGTCGCCAGGCCAATGACGTTGACAATCTCTTGACCCAGCGTGTTGATGTCCTTGTCATTGCTCCTCAAGAAGCGACAGAAGCGGCAGCAATGGTTGATAAAGCAAAGGCCCAAGGCGTTCCTGTCATTAGTTATGATCGGCTCATAAACTCTGACAAGATAGACCTTTACATCTCCCACCAAGTGCCCGTGATTGGTCAGAAGATCGCAGAATATGCACTGCAAAAGGTGCCCAAGGGAAACTACGTGATGGTCTATGGAGCGTCGACCGACAACAACGCTCACATAATGAAGAAGGCGCAGCTTGACGTTCTTCAGCCCGCCGTTGACCGGGGCGATATTAAAATCGTTGGTGACCAAATGATCCCCGATTGGAAAAACGACCTTGCGCTAAATTTCGCCGAGAATAGCCTCACGAAAGAGAATGACAACATACAGGCCTTTGTCGTCTCGAACGACGGAATGGCCGGCGGCGTAATTTCCGCCCTTGCGAAAAAAGGACTCGCCGGAAAAGTGCTTGTCACCGGTCAGGATGCGGGCCTTGAAGCGTTGCAGAACATCGCCGAGGGTAAGCAGACGATGACCGTCTACAAACCGATTATTCCTCTCGCGAGCCAAGCCGTAGAAGCCGCGATCAAACTTGCTAAGCACGAACCGCTTTCGACTACACCGTTCAAAAATGACCGGATAGGGGGAAAAGAGGTGCCGGCAATATTACTCGAAGTCACTGTTGTCGATAAGGACAATTTGATGCAGACCGTGGTCAAAGACGGTTACGCGAAGTTCGAGGACGTCTACCGAAATGTCCCCGAGGCCGACAGGCCAAAACAGCAGTAAAAGTTGATGGGAAATAGTTACCTTCTGGCTGGCGACGTAGGCGGGACTAATCTCCGGATAGCCGCTGTTTCAGAAGACGGTTCCATTCTGCGTCAACTCTCCGAGCCGACACCGAGAACTGGGGCGGCGACTGACGTGATATCTACCATCGCCCGCGTGGCCGAGAGGTGCATAACAGAGTCCGGCTCGGGATCGCGGCCCAAGGCGTTCGGCCTTGCGTTAGCGGCACTCGTCAACTTTCGTGAGGGAAGAGTTTTAAGTTCGCCAAATCTCCCGCAACTAAACGACCTGCCAGTCTCACGGGAACTGTCAGAGCGGCTTCAACTCAGTGTTGTGCTTGAAAACGACGCTACTGCCGCAGCGATCGGCGAATATTGGCGCGGTTCCTCAAAAGATGCCGAGAATTCTGTTTTCGTGACTCTTGGTACCGGGGTTGGCGGGGGATTGATGCTCGATGGCCGCGCTTACCGGGGGATCGACGGAACGGCCGGAGAAATCGGTCACGTCTGCGTTGAGCCGGAAGGACACGCGTGCGGATGCGGAAGTCGGGGCTGCGTCGAGCAATACGCTTCCGCGACTGCGATCGTTCGAATCGCGCGGGAGTTATTGGAGAAGGAAACCCCCTCACTACTAGATGGGAATACGATGTTCAGTTCGAAGGATGTTTTCGATGCGGCCGGTTCAGGCGACGTCGTCGCTCGGAAAGCGTTCAAAACTATGGGGCGATACCTCGGGATCGCATTGGCCAGCCTCGTCGATGTATTAAATCCGGAATTGATCGTTATCGGTGGCGGTGCCGCAGGGGGCTGGGACTTTTTTATCGAGCACGTGGAATCCGAGATCCATTCTCGAGCATTTCGGCATCCAGCCATGCGCGTCAAAGTTGTTCGGGCCTCACTTGGGGACGCAGCCGGTATTCTCGGGGCAGCCCGCGTGGCGATCGACACGATAGAGGAGCCAGCAAGACGATCGGTGATGTAGCTTGAATTAAGTTCTGTCTTTGTTATATACTCTCTTTTTCCTGCAATGCGTGGGACGTGTTGGGTGGGTTTCGTGCCCACTTTTTATTTTGGTTTTAAAACGATGCAGCGGGATCCGATAGCAGAGCGAATTGACAAAATAGCGGCTCAGGCGGCTAAGGAAAATGGCGTCGAGTTTGTTCACTCGGAGATACTCGGTAGCAAACGGAACATGACTGTCCGTATCTACATAGACAAACCCGAAGGTGTGACTTTAGAAGATTGCTCGACTGTCTCGCATGCTATCGAGGATGTCATTGACGCGGATGATTTCATTCCGTCGCCTTTCGTTCTCGAAGTTTCGTCGCTGGGCTTGGAGCGGCCACTTTTCACTATTCAGGATTTCGAGAAGTTCGCCGGGAAAAAGGCGAAGGTGAAAACCTCCGATGCGATAGGCGGGCAAGCACATTTTAACGGCCGCATAGCCGCTGTAGAAGGCTCTGAAATAGTATTTGAGGACAAAACGAACGGAACCGTCCGCATTCCGTTCGACAAAGTCGCGAAGGCGAATCTCAAGGTCGATCTTTCGGAAGAATTTAAGAAGAAGCGTTAGTCGGCGGCGGCCCACGCGGTTTTGAATATGACATCATCGATTGGACAAAGTATTGAAGCCCTGTGCACTGAACAGGGGCTGGACCGCGACATGGTCATCGAAGCGATGAAGGACGCGGTCAAGGCGGCAGCGCGCAAGCAATTCCGAACTCAGGACAAGACTGGGGACAACATCCAGGTCGACTGGAATAACGAAGAAGGCGCTATAGAGATCTCTCTGCAGAAGACGGTTGTCGAAGAAGTCGAGAACGACTCTGCGGAGCTGTCCCTCGTCGAAGCTCAGGAGATGGCCGGCGACGAGATTGAAATCGGTGACATGCTTCAGATTCCGCTTCCACAGGAAGAGATGGGACGCATTGCGGCGCAAACGGCCAAGCAGATCCTAGTACAGAAGGTGCGTGAAGCGATTCGCGAAAAAGTTTACGAAGAGTACATTGATCGAAAAGGCGAGCTCATCAACGGCACCGTGAAGCGATTCGAGCGTGGTGACATGATCATTGATCTCGGGAACAACCTTGAGGCGATCGTGCCGAAACGCGAACAGTCACGTGGTGAAATGTGGAATCAGGGCGAACGCATTAGGGTCGCCATCGTCGACGTAACAAAGGATCAAAAAGGACAGCAGATAAAAGTTTCAAGAGCTTCATCGGAATTGATCAAGCGTCTATTCGAGATGGAAGTTCCGGAAATTTACGACGACACCGTCGTAATCAAATCCGCGGTTCGCGAGCCCGGCGACCGTGCGAAAATCGCAGTTTCTTCGAATGAGAAGGACGTCGATCCGGTCGGCGCCTGCGTTGGCATGAAGGGCTCGCGTGTTCAGTCGATCATCAAGGAGTTGCGAGGCGAAAAGATCGACATCATCGAATGGTCGGATGAGCCTTCGGTGTTTGCGGCAAACGCACTTTCACCGGCAAAGGTTTCTCAGGTTCGAATCACCGACATCAATAAACGCAAAATGGAAGTGATTGTCGCGGAGGATCAACTCAGTCTCGCGATCGGCAAAAAAGGCCAGAACGTTCGCTTGGCGACGAGGCTCGTCGGTTGGGACATTGACATCGTCAGCGAGGAAAAACTGAAGAAGGAAATCGCTCTCCAGATGGGCAAGATGATGGCGTCAGGCGAAGCCGTACCGCTTTCGGTTCTTGAAGGAGTGACTCCGAATCAGGCCGAGACGCTGGCGGAGAAGGGCATAGAAGATGTCGAGGCCTTGGCTGCGACAACCGTCGATGACCTTGTTGAATATCTTGACGTCAGTCTCGATGAGGCTGAGACGATCTTGTCGTCTGCCAAGGCGATCGTCGAAGCACGGAATCAGGAAATCGAACCGGCTGACGGCGGATCTGCGGAAGCTGATGCTGAGCCGGTCGGAACTTCAGCTGAAACGGAATCGGCAAGTACTGACATGGCTGCTGGAATTACTGAATCTTCGGATGATGAGGGGACAGAAACTGCAGTCTCCGAAGAAAGTGTAGAACCGGCGGATGTCGTAACCGACGAAGCCGCAACCGCTGAAACAGTTGCTGATGCAGAGGCCGGAGGAGGCGACGAATCTACACTCGAATCTACAGTCGAAGACGAGTCGCCCGATGCTGCTGTCGATACGTCAGAAACCACAGAAACATCGGACAAGAGCGAGCAGCCCGAAGAGACGAAAGAGTAGCTTGCAGTGAGACTGCGGCTGAATCCGGGGACAAGAACTTTTTAGAGACTATTTATGGCGATGGGTAAGAAAATCCGGATCTACGATCTTGCACGAGATCTGAAACAGGACGCCAAGCGCGTGATGGAAGATCTGCGTCGCGAGGGCGCCGATGTTAGCGTTCCGTCCAATTCGGTCAGTATGGAGCTGGCCGAGAAGGTCCGTCTCAAATACTTCCCAAAAACCGAAGTCGCACCTAAGCGCGGCATCAAGATCATCAAGAAATCCACCTCTAAGGTGGAGGCGGAAGCAGCCGCCGGAGATGAAATTCTAGAGCCGTTAGAATCTCCGGCAGCCGAACCTGTTGAGGTCGAGGCCGGAGAGGCCGCAGACGCAGCGCCGGTGGGAACTCCGGAAGAAGCTCCAGCGTCGCGGGTCCGAAAGGTGCTGAAGAAGAGAGCCGTCGAAGAGCCGGTGGTCGAAATCGAGCCCGTCGCGCACGGAGCTGAGATCGAACAGCCTTCGATCGAAGCTGAGCCAGTCGAATCAACTTCAGAAGTCGAGGCCGCTCCTACAATCGACGATACATCCGCGACACCGCCGCAAGTGTTGCGTCCTGGCGGTACACAGATCAAGCGGCTCACGCTCACGAGCGACGCGCTTCAGAAGGGAGTTAAGCCAGGCGAACGTGTTGTCAGCGAAGCTCCGACACGGACAGGAAAACTGGATCCCGCGGTTACGGATGCCGGAGCCGGACGCGGGCGCAGGCCGGAATTTAGAGGTACGGCGGGTGAGAATCCGACCCCCCAGCTGAATTACACGCCGCCTGCAGATCAACGTCGACGTCCGGGTCGTTCTGGCGGACGAAAAGGTAAGGGTGCTGATGTGCGAGGCGGAAGATTTGCCGAGCGGGATCAGGACGCCCCGCGTCTGCGAACCATCGAGGAAAGGGTTCTTGATCAGGTCGGCACGCGTGGAACCGACGCTTTCAAACAGGTCCGCCTTGTGGAAGGAGCAACGGTTCGCGAGTTTGCCGAAGCACTTGGCATCACACCGCGCGATATCGTTCAGCTACTGATCAAGCGCGGAGTTTTCGCGACTCTCAATCAGCCGATCGCCGAGAAGATGGCGATCGAGATGGGAATGGATTTTGGGTACGACCTGAGCTTCGTTCCTTTCGAAGAAATGGTCGTGGAAGAAGAGTTTGAAGAGTTGATCGCAGCTGACGCCGACGACGTTGAAGAAACGCGCGCTCCGGTCGTTACCGTCATGGGACACGTCGATCACGGTAAAACTTCATTGCTCGATGCGATCCGGTCGGCGACCGTCGCAGAAGGTGAAGCCGGCGGGATCACGCAGCATATCGGAGCGTACAGCGTCTTCGTTGCTAACCCGGATAATCCGGGCCAACAGCGACGTGTTGTATTTCTCGACACACCGGGTCACGAAGCCTTCACGATGATGCGTGCCCGAGGTGCGAAGGCGACCGACGTCGTCATTCTCGTTGTTGCCGCGGACGACGGTGTAATGCCGCAGACTATTGAAGCAGTCGAGCACTCGAAGGCCGCGGGCGTCCCGATGATCGTCGCGATCAACAAGATCGATAAGCCGGACGCGAACCCGGACAAGGTCAAACAAGGATTGGCGGGACTCGGCCTTCAGCCTGTCGACTGGGGTGGCGATGTTGAAATGGTACCCGTTTCTGCGAGGAAGAAAGAGGGCCTCGACACCCTTCTCGAAACCGTTTTGCTGCAGGCCGACATTCTGGATTTGAAGGCCAGCCCGACTCGGCGAGCTTCGGGCGTCGTCCTTGAGGCGAAGCTTGATAAGGGGCGCGGTTCGGTCGCGACAATTCTGGTTCAGCAAGGAACTTTGCACGTCGGTGATCCCTTCATCGCCGGTCAATTCTATGGCAAAGTCCGAGCGATGTTTTCTGATACCGGAGCAGCTATAACTGAAGCTCCTCCCGCGACGCCGGTCGAGGTTCTTGGCTTGCAAGGTGTGCCGCAGGCGGGAGATGCGATCCAGGTCGTTGCCGACATTGAACGCGCGCAGGACATTGCCAATCAGCGCCAGATGCATGTACGTCAGGCGGCGATGGTTAAGACTACAAAACGCGGTATCGAATCGCTGGGCCAGTCCGAGGTCAAGGAACTTCTTGTAATTCTTAAAGCAGACGTTCAGGGCTCGGTCGAAGTTCTCAAGGGTACGCTTGAAAAACTTTCGACTGAAAAAGTTAAGGTGCGCGTCATACGTGCCGGCGTTGGTGCGATCGCGGAGTCCGACGTTCTTCTGGCTTCCGCCACTCAGGCTGACGACGTCTCGACGGCCGTCGTCATTATCGGCTTCAATGTCCGGCCGGAGGCGCGAGTCGGCGACGTCGCGAAGCATGAGGATGTTGACATCCGGCTTCATTCGATAATTTATAAGGTTGAGGAAGAGATCCGGGCCGCCATGATCGGGATGCTCGATGCCATCGAGAAGGAAGTTATTCTTGGCAAGGCTCTCGTCCAGGAAGTATTTAAGGTCTCGAAAATCGGGACGATCGCCGGCTGCCGCGTAACCGATGGAGTTATCAAGCGTCAGGCCAGAGCTCGGTTGATCCGCGACGGAGTTGTCGCGTGGGAAGGCGAGATCTCCACCCTCAAGCGTTTCAAGGATGACGCCAGTGAAGTCCGGCAAGGATTCGAGTGCGGAATTAGTCTCGTCAATTTTAACGACATCAAAGTTGAGGACGAGATCGAGGCGTACATGGTCGAGAGGATCGCCGCCACGGAACTTTGATAGTTAAGAACTAAGAACTAAAAACTAAAAGTTAAGAGTTAAAAACTCTTTTTCGCTTTTAGTTTTTCACTTTTAGTTTTTCACTGGAGCGTTATGCGTCGACCGGAAAGATTAGCGGAAAGCTTGCGCGAAGAGATCGCGGAGGTTGTAGGTTTCGAACTCGATGATCCTCGGGTTGAGATGGTAACGGTTACCGAGGTCAGTGTTTCAGATGATCTGCGGGACGCGAAAGTTTATGTGCTGATCGACGGAACTGAGGACGAGATCAAAAGCGCACTCAAGGCTCTCCACAATGCGGCGATTTTTGTTAGGCAGCAGGTGGCGATGAACCTAAGCATGCGATTTGCACCTCATCTGCATTTTGTTCGCGATTCGGCGGAAGAGAATGCATCGCGGATAAGCTCGATCTTGAGTGGTCTGACGAACAAGGGCGAAATAATTGAAAAGGAAAATGAGTGATAAGTGATAAGTAATCGGTGATCTGCAGGATGTCTCTGCTCGTCACTCATCACTCGTCACTCGTCACTTTGCAAATAGTGCTAAGTCAAGTAGTAGAGTTAATTGAAAACAAGAGTAAGTTTGGTATCACGACGCATATCAAGCCGGACGGCGATGGCGTAGGCTCCTCGCTAGGTTTATGCTGGCTGCTGCGTTCGTTAGGTAAATCCGCCGAGGTCATAGTCCGAGGCGATATCCCTCCTTCATACCGAAATTTGCCGGGCGCAGATGCGATCCGCGATGTTGAGAAATTGGACGGTGATTACGATGCTGTTTTCGTGATCGAATGTTCCGATCTTGACCGGCCCGGGATCAAAGGCCTCGAAAACGAATTCACCGTCAACATAGATCATCACGCGACAAGCGCGCATTTCGGAACGATCAACTGGATCGACTCGACCGCGTCCGCCGTTGGCGAAATGATCTACAACTTGTGCAAAGCGATCGGTGGTCGTGTTACGCGCGAGATCGCCGAGTGCGTCTACATGGCGCTTGTCACGGACACGGGTTCATTTCACTTTTCCAACACCACGGACCGCACTCTGAAAGTAGCTTCGGAGCTTATCAAAGCAGGAGCGAAGCCTGCCGAAATTTCCGAAGCAGTTTATAACAACTATCCGTGGTCGCGAATTGAGCTTATGCGTCAGGTCCTCGGGACGGTGAAACGCGACGAGTCCGGCCAGATCGCCACGCTTCGGCAGACTCTTGTCATGCGCCAGAGTGCCGCCGCGATCGACGGAGACAACAACGGTTTTGTAAATATTCCGCTCGCGGCCCGGGAGGTTCTTGCTGTTGTCTATATGCGTGAGGTCGGTGAGAATCAATATCGCGTCAGCCTGCGGTCGAAAGGGGACATTAACGTCGCTCGCGTCGCCGAGAAGTTTGGCGGCGGTGGCCATCGAAACGCGGCCGGATTGCAGATCGAAGGCAGTTGGGACGAGAAAGAGCGCGAGCTGGTCGACGCTGTGAAAGTAGCTGTTGAAAAGGCACACGACACATGGGCCGGCGACATTACCGTAACGCCCGACGTTCTTTAACCGACCGCGTACGCCGAGCAAGATGCTAAAGCCCGATAAAGCGCGAAGATCGTGTTTCGGCTAAGCCAATTCCTTTGCTGTCGGACCTACCGCTATAACGGGACGCAATTCAAAGAAACGTCTTTTCGGACAGCCTATATCTCTAAAGAATGCCTGAGACAAAAGATAAACCATACAAATGGCGACGCGAAGGCTATCGCGAGAAAACCAAAGGGCTGTTGATGGTAAATACCGGCGACGGTAAGGGCAAGACGACGGCCGCACTGGGGTTGCTCGTCCGTGCCGCGGGTCGCGGGATGAAATGCTGTCTCATCCAGTTCATGAAATCTAAAACCGACCGCTACGGGGAGCATGAGTCGTTGGAGCAGCTAGGTATCGAGATCCACACGATGGGTGACGGATTCACTTGGGATACGAAGGATCCCGCCCAAGACATAAAGACCTCCGAAGAGACGTGGGCGTTGTGTGCTGAGAAAATGCGGAGCGGTGACTACGACCTCTTGGTTTTCGATGAGATCGTCTACGTTCTTGATTACAAATTTCTCGAAGTCGATGCGGTGCTCGCGGAAGTGAAAGCGGTTCGCGAAAGCCAACCGCACCTTCACATCATCATGACCGGGCGAAACGCTTCCGCCGAACTTGTCGAAGCTGCAGACCTCGTAACGGAAATGAAAGAGATCAAGCACCCGTTCCACGCAGGTATTTACGCTCAACAGGGAATTGAGTTTTAGTAGTCAGCTTTCGGTTGTCAGTCGTCGGTTATTCGGGCACAATCCTCAGGATGGCGAAAGCTCAGGTCGAAAAGCGGCAACCCCAAGGCGTTCTGGATTACCTTTCTCTCGCCGTAACAACTTTTGGCGTTGGTTATATTCCCGGAGCTCCGGGAACGTACGGCTCGATGATCGCCGTCGCATTCTACGTAATTCTCGCTTCGACCTTCGCGACATTTCGTTATTCGGCCGCCTCAACTTCATCTGAACCGACCGTCGCGGCCATACACGCCGCGATACTCGTCGCATTCATCTTCTTCATGCTGCTCGGTATCTGGGCGGCAAACCGCTCAGTCGAACTTCTGGGTAACAGCGACGCATCCGAAGCCGTTGTGGACGAAGTCATGGGCCAGCTCGTTGTCTTTCTGTTCATACCTTTCACGTCTTCTTGGCTGCTGATCGGAGCCGGCCTCCTGCTCTTTCGTTTGTTCGACATTTGGAAACCATATCCGATCGACAATCTGCAGTCCCTTCCCGCCGGTATTGGGATTTGCGCCGACGATCTGCTCGCTGGTGTTTACGCCGGGGTTTGTCTCTCTATAATCTACGCGATAACTTTGTCCATATGATCCTTCACGTTCTGCCGGGTGATGCGTCGGTCGATAGGTTTAAGGCCGCAGGTATCCAAGGAGATGTCGCGGTGTGTCGAGAGGCATTGATCGAGGGCGATCTTTCGGGCGATACACTGCCGGAGTTTTGGGAAAATCGCGCGAAGTTTCTTGCGGCGGAATATCCCGGGGCCCGCGACAGCTATCACGAAAACGTCGTCCGCGAATTCGCCAAACTGACCGCGCTGCAATCCGGTTCCGAGATCAACCTGTGGTTCGAATACGAACTGTTCTGCCAAACCAATATGTGGTTTTGTCTGGACCTTCTCCGTGAATCTGCGGCAGATATTTTCAGAGTCGCGCCAACTGTTTTATTAGAAAATGAAGTTTGGGATGGATTTGGAAACCTGTCGCCCGATGATATGAGAAAGTGCTTCGCGGCCCGCGTGGGTTTGTCGCTCGACGACATAGAACTTGGCGCGAGCCTTTGGTTCGCCTACCGCGACCGAGATCATAACGAACTAGAGCGGCTATCGCTGAGCGAATCCAGTGCCTTTCCAAAACTTCGCGAAGTTTGCCTTGCCGCTATCGATAAAGAATCTCGCCCGAAGGAGATAGTTGGCGAGATCATTCGTGGCGGCGAAACCGACTTTGAGAAAGTATTCCGAGAATTCAAAGCAAAGGCTGGCGCCTATGGCTACCGCGATGCACAGGTGAAAAAGATCTGGCGGGAATTAATCGTCTGACTTTGCAGCACTCTCCGGAATCTCGACGACTTCCTTTTGGAATATCCAACCCCGCCGCCAGAAGTAGACAAGCAGCATCAGTGTGACGACCATCATTACTCCCAAAGTCAGAAAGTAACCATTGCGACTTTTCAGTTCCGGCATGTTTTCGAAGTTCATACCGTAGATCCCGGCGATCAGCGACAACGGTAAAATTATTGCCGACACAACGGCGAGCGTTTTCATTACGTCGTTCGTCTTCGTAGCGATGACGGAAAAGTGTATGTCGAAAAGACCACCTACAAGATCGCGATAGTTCTCCGCAAGATCGGAGATCCGCTGCAAGTGATCGTGCACGTCGCGAAAGAACGGCAAAATATTTTCCGGTATTTGAGGGAACTCCCCATGAGACATTCGGTACAGAACGTCTAACTGACGCGCCGAGATCCTCCGCAGGCGGGCGACGCTTCGGCGGAGATCCATAAGTTCTTCAAGTATCGCGTGGCCGCTTCTCATCCTCAATACCCTTTCTTCCAGGTGGTTGATCGAATCGTCAAAGTCGTCGACGACCGGCATATACAAGTCGACAAGCTGGTCCAGAATCTGGTGCAGCAGGTAGGCCGCGCCCCGTTGGCATGAGAACGTGCTGCTCCGCAGATGTTGCTTGACGACCTTGATGCTGCGGAACCGTTCCTTGTGAAAGGTCACGACAAAATTCTCGCCGAGATAGCCGTCGAGTTCCTTTGTGACGAAATTGGAAGAGCTTGTTTCGTCGGGCTTCACACCGTGGACGATGAAATAAATGTAGTCAGAAAACGCTTCGATCTTTGGCTGGTTCCGGGTTTCAATCGAGTCCTCCACCGTGAGGTGATGAAACTTGAAGACGTTCGTCAAGATGTCGACTGCTTGGTCTACCTGCTCCCGCGTTTCGCCCAGCAAGTCGACCCAAACGACGTTCGTCTTATCGGCGAGCAGCTCCGGCAGTTCGTCGGGTGAGAAGCCCTCGTCAACTGATTCACAACCTTTTCTGTAGACGAAAATTTCCATAGTTGGAGCGGCGAGTTCGCCTGAAGAGGTGATTCAGCAAACAATAATACCTATGCTAATCTTGGACGGCAACCTATGGCAGAACACAACGTTACACTCCGCGTCCGCGAAGTTTCGAAACGCTTCGGAGATTTCTCGGCGGTCGAAGATTTGAGCTTCGACGTCTGCGCAGGACGCGTTTTCGGTTTCCTTGGACCGAACGGCGCGGGTAAAACGACAACGATCCGAATGATCGTCGGAATCACGGTTCCGGACGAAGGTTCCATCGAGCTTTTTGGGCAGAGGATCTCGCCGGCTTTGCAGGACAAGATCGGATATCTTCCTGAGGAGCGAGGTCTTTATAAGAAAATGAAGATCGCTGATCAGCTCCGGTACTTCGCCGCGCTGAAAGGCGTTTCGAGCTCCGACGCTGAGAAGAAAATGGACTTTTGGCTCGATCGAATGAATCTTGGCGAATGGAAAAAAAAGAAGACGACCGACCTCTCTAAAGGAATGCAGCAAAAGGTCCAGTTCATTTCAACGGTTCTTCATGATCCCGATTTGCTGATTCTTGACGAGCCTTTTTCCGGACTCGATCCCTTGAATGTTGAATTCCTGATGGACGTCATATCGGAGTTCAAGACGAACGACAAGACTATAATTTTTTCGACGCACTTGATGGAAACCGCCGAAAGGTTGTGCAACGACATTCTTCTCATCAACAAAGCTCGAAACGTGATCAGCGGAAGTCTTCGTGAAGTAAAAGAAAGTTACGGACAAAATCTGATTGCCCTACGTGTCAGCGGCGGCGAACAAGTGCTGGCGGACCCTGAGATCATTTCGAAACGGACGGAGCATGCTGACGAGATAATTGTTCACCTTACAAATGGAACCAGTCCTCAGACATTGTTGCGGAAACTAATCGACGGCGGTGCCGTCATATCGAAGTTCGAAAAAGTTGAGGCAAGCCTGAATGACATCTTTATCGACAAGATACGCGGCAGTCACGAAAGCGATGAATTGAGATGAGAAAGTTTTTAGCGGTCGTAAAACACGAATACAAAAAAGTCGTTTTGAAGTGGTCGTTCCTTATCGGCACGCTGCTACTGCCTTTTCTAGCGGCATGTTTCGCAGTCGTTCCCGCGCTCATCTTTTCATTGAAGGGGGAACCGACCCGTATCGTAATCGCAGACCCAACAGGTAACATCGAACCGCGGTTGAAAGCGAATCTGTCTGCCCAAAAGATGGCAGCTAGGGCTCACAAAGCTGCGCAGAAATCGCTCGAAGATGTTACGCCGACTCAGGAGGAACAGTTGAAGCGCGGCTCCGAGCAATTTGCCCAGGGATTCGAATTCATCGACTACCCGACTCAAGGTTCGCTCACTAACACAGTCCGCTCCGATCTTAATTCGATGCTCGTAAATGGTACGGCCGACGCATATCTAATAATTCCGGAAGATATAAATTCGGAACAGGCATCGTTCGAGTTTCGTTCGCGGAAGGCGGGCGACTTTGTGGTTAACGACGCGTTCAAAGAGGCCTTGAATAATGCGGTTCGCTCGCAGCGTCTCGCGGCCGCGAACATCAGCGAGGCGCGGCTGGAAGAATTGAGCCGGGACGTAAACTTCGACGCGAAGGGAATCGACGAACGCGGTGAGGAACGGGACAGCGGCGGAACGTTCATCGCATCATTCATTATCGGTCTGATGATCTACATCACTCTTGCAATATACGGCCAGGCGATAATGGGAGCGGTCGTCGAAGAGAAGGAAACGCGAATTGCGGAAATATTGTTTTCGTCTGCGCGGCCGTTCGAGTTGATGATGGGCAAGCTGGTTGGCGTCGGCCTTGCGGGACTGACTCAGCTCGGAATCTGGGTGGCGTCTGCCGCGGTGATCGTAAGCGTAGTTTCACTGCAAACTGATCTGAGTGCTGTGATCGGGTCACTTCCGGCAATAACGCCACTCATGATCCTCTACTTCCTTATTTTCTTTCTGCTGGGATTTTTTATTTACGCGTCGATCTTCGCGCTTATCGGTTCGATGGTTACTACCGTGCAAGAAGGCGGACAGTTTGCATTCCCACCGATCATGCTCATGCTGATCGGATTCTACCTTAGCTTCGCGGTTGTGCGAGATCCGAACTCGTCACTTTCGTTCTGGGTTTCGATCGCCCCGTTCTTTGCGCCGATAACAATGCCAGTGCGTATTCTTTCGGAGACGCCTCCCTTCTGGCAGATCGGGTTATCCTTCCTGATCAATGCGGTGACGATCGCCGGTTTGATCTGGCTGGCCTCGCGTGTCTATCGCATCGGTATGCTTATGTACGGCAAGCGCGCGACGATTCCGGAAGTATGGAAATGGATCCGGCAAGCTTAGATCAGCGCATGTTGGAAATCGAAAAAAAATATCGATTGTCGGCGGAGCGTTCGGACATTATTGCCGCTTCCCTTCAAGAGATCGGTGCCGAATTCGCTGGCGAAGATTTTGAAGAGAACACCATCTACGGCGGCGAGCTACTTGGAGACGGTTCGATCGTCCGCATCAGAAAGACCGACGACCGTTCACTTCTCACATTCAAGAGGCGCGTCGAGAACCAGAGCGACGTCAAGCACCAACTCGAATTCGAGACCGAGGTGTCCGACTCCGGAGCAACGGCGAATATGCTTTTAGAGCTCGGTCTGCACCCTCGACTTGTTTACGAGAAGAGACGCCGGACCTGGCAGTTTCGCGATGTCGAGATTGTTCTGGACGAGCTTCCGTTCGGTTTGTTTATGGAGATCGAAGGATCTGTTTCGGGTATCAAAGAAGCTGAGCAAGCGCTCGGCATTGAGGATCTCGAGACAGAGCATGAAACATATCCGCGGCTGACCGGGCGGCTTGGCAGACGAATCGGAGAGATTATCGAAGCCAGGTTCGAATGATCACGATTTCGGCTCGCTGGTCAGTTTAATAATGTCAGCCACCAATTTGTCCGGATCGAACGGCTTGGTCGAGTAAAGTTGAAAACCACACTCGAATGCTTTTTGTTTACTTTCCACAGTTGTAAACGCACTGAGCGCGATCGCGGGAATCGAGCCGCCCCGTTCCGGCGGCATTTCTCGGATACGAGAGATAAGCGAATAACCGTCCTCTTCGGGCATTGCCAGATCTGAGATAATTAGATTTGGCAGGGCACTCACCGAGCTTGTCAGAATCTTCATTGCAACTTTCGACGATTCCGCGCTTAGGACACGCGCGCCTGATTGTTCAAGGAACAGCTGTAGAACTTCTCGAGAATCTGCGTCGTCCTCGACGAGAAGAAGTGTCTTGCCAAACAACGATCGTCGACCCGGGGAAGATTCGGCTTCTTCGGCTGCAGGAGCCTCCTTCAGCTTCGAATCAGTCAGCGGCAAAGTTACTATAAACTCAGAACCTTTTCCTAGACCCTCACTCAATGCGGTTACTACACCGCCGTGCTTGTGAACCAGTATCTTGACAATCGAAAGCCCAAGGCCGAGGCCAGTATTGCTTCGGCTTCGGCCGATCTCTCCCTGAGAAAACTGGCGAAAGATATTTGGAAGCGCGTCCGGGTCGATCCCATGACCGGTGTCTTTTACATGGACAGCCACGGTCTCCGCCGTTCGCTTTATCCCGATCCCGATCTTACCTCCATCCGGCGTGAACTTTATCGCGTTCGAGATCAGGTTGGTAAAGACCTGCTGCAGCCGGCCGGCATCACCGAACACGGTGACCTCATCGCAATCGTTTGCAAAATTAAATTCCAGCCCATGCGTCTCCGCCACCGGCTTTTGCGCCTGATACGCGACACGGACGATCTCGCAAAGATTGGTAGGATGAAATTCAAGCCGGAGTTTACCGGAAGCTACTCGCGCGGAATCCACCAAATCGTTGATGAGCTTCGTTTGCAGTCGCGCGCTACGCTCGATTGTTTCCAACGCATTTCGACGTGTTGGCTCATCGACAGTTTTTGTCAACAGGATCTTTGACCAACCGAGGATGGCGTTAAGCGGTGATCTAAGTTCGTGCGAGACAAATGCGAGAAAAAAATCTTTTGCACGGTTCGCCTCGACGGCTTCGTCGCGGGCGCGCTTTTCGCGATCGTAAACTTTTGCGAGCTCTTCGGCCGCGACTTTCTGCTGAGTAACGTTCCGGATGATACCTGTCATCCGGGCCGGAACCCCGTCCTTATCTCCCACGGATTTTCCTTCGGCCGAGATCCACTCAACAGATCCATCGCTGCGAATGACTCGAAACTCTTCTTCGTATGCGATGCTTCGCGTCCGAAGTCGCTGGAACAGGGTCTCAACAAAAAGCTTGTCCTCCGAATGGACTACCGCGAGAAAGGACTCAAACGTTATCTGATCGTATGTGGGAAGGCCAAGCAGTTCGTTGCAGCTTGGAGTCGCATAAATCCTTGAATCAGGGATTTCCCAATACCATAAACCGATCCCAGCGCTCTGAGCGGCCCGAAGCAGTTGTTCCTTTTCTACATCATGGCGCGCCCCGGACTCACTTCCCGGAATGTTAAGTGCGAAGACGAAAATTTCATCGGTCGACTCGGCTCCTTTCACAGGCTGGAGTCGAAGCTCGACAGGAACTTTTTCATCAGCGCTAACCCGAAAGTCAACGAGCAGATCGGAGCGCTTGCCGCTCGCGGCATCCGCCACCGCTTTGTCCACAAGCCTCGCCGTGTTCTCGGAGGACTGCCAGAAGACAGTCTCCGAAAAAAGCTGGCCTACTAAAAGACTCGTATTGGTACTCGTCCGATCGAAGAGCCGCCCAGTCAGAGCAAGCACGCGACCGGATCCATCGAGGGTACCGAAAAATTCAAATGCGTTATCAAGTAGTGCCTGGTAACGCGGATGGGAATCCGGCAAAGCCGCGGTCGTCGAATCTGTCTTCTCAACTGGAAGCATTTTATGAGCTGGAAACTAAACTCAGAGTCTAATGGAGAGAGAAAAGACCCCGTTAAAATAAGCTTAACGAGGTCAATATTACCAAAAAAATGTGTGATCTTGGAGCGGCTTTTATACAGCAGCTCTTCCGGTTAGAAGTCGAATAACAAACACTACAACTGCAACGAGCAGGAGTACGTGCAAGATTCCACCGAACGTCTGTCCGGCAACTAAACCTACGAGCCATAAGACTAACAAAATGACGATGATTGTTTCTAACATAATTGAAAAAATTCCTCCCTTGTTTGTTTCATGCCGTTTTTGATAAGCCTTGTCGGCACCGAAGACGCAAGATTCAATTGGCATGCCAAAAATGAAATCGCAATTAAAATAGTGAAAAAGTGAGGGAACCGTTATTTCCCCGATTTCCTTGACCACTTTTAGTATGGAATTCGTACGCTTTAGATCATCAACAGGAGACCATTGAGAGGGGGAAATCTTCGAATCCATTTGTGAATCAATTTCATGCACTCGAAGGCAGGTCGCATCTTAGATAAAACTCCTTAAATGTTGCAATAGCTGAACGTGAGCGAGGCTAACTACCGTGGCATAACGATTGCGATTTCTTGGTTGTTCAAATCTTTTTTCCAAGAAAGTAGGAGGGCTCTTGAACGCCGCAACAGGAATTAAAGGAGAAGACCGACCTCAACGGTCTAGAAGCACGAGAGACCTGAGGCTCGTGTCTAACCCGAGCTTGACCAGGAAACCTTATAAGATTGAAATCTGCCCGAGTGTTTTCTCTCCGCGGCCGAGAATAGTGAGGAAGAAGGTAGCGATCGAAAAGGCTTCGCGAGAATTTCTCCAGGACGTTGCGCTCGATATGCAGGAAAAGCCCGTTTCATCTTCCCTGAGTACTACGATTACTTATTCTGTATTCGGGCTGGTCCTTGGCTATCTGGTTGGCAGACTCGGCCGGTTGGCTAGCAACACTGCAAAATAGGCGTTTCATCCGTGTTTGATTTTGATACAATATCTGAAAACTAATTTAGTGGGCTTATATCTGAACTATGGCGAATAAAGCGCTTGTAATTGACGATGACAAAGTTACGCTCGAACTGTTGACCTTTCAGCTCGAGTCCGAAGGCTTCGAGGTGACTACGGCCGAAAGCGGTGCGGTTGGGCTTGATCTCATAAAGCAAAATGATTTTGATGTCATTCTTACCGATCTTCACCTTCCTGACGTGAGCGGCATTGGACTCGTGAAGAGTTCAAAAGAGCTCGCCCCGCAGACCGAGATCATTATGATTACTGGCGACGGCTCGAACGATCGGGCGATCGAAGCGACAAAGGCGGGAGCGTTCTGGTATTTGGAAAAGCCGCTCGACTTCGATGAGCTGTTTGAATTGATCGGCAAGGCGGTCGAGCGAAAGCGCCAGGCGGCGGAGATCAAGGAACTGCGTGGGCGCCTCAGCAGTCGCACCTCTTATGAGGGTGTGATTGGAGGTGCGCGCTCGATGCAGAATATTTACGAAATTATCGAGAACGTCGCCGATTCGGAGGCGAACATTCTTATCCTCGGCGAGTCCGGGACGGGTAAGGAAGTTATCGCAAATGCTATTCACTACAAGAGCAGGCGATCGAACAAGCCGTTCGTCAAAGTGAACTGTTCGGCTCTCCCGAAAGATCTCATCGAATCCCAACTTTTTGGACACATAAAGGGTTCATTCACGGGTGCGAATGCGGACAAGGTCGGATTCATAGGCCAGGCAAATGGCGGAAGTATTCTACTCGACGAGATCGGCGAAATGCCGGCCGACCTTCAGCCAAAACTGCTGCGAGTTTTACAGGAAAAGGTCTATTATCGCGTTGGAAGCGACAAACCTCAGGAGGCGGATTTTCGGCTTATCTGTTCGACGAATCGGGATCCTTTCGAATCCATAAAGGACGGCAATTTACGCGAAGACCTTTACTACCGGATCAATACGATCGAGATAACTATTCCGCCGCTTCGGGATCGGATGGAAGACGTGCCGATGCTTGCCGAACACTTTTTGCAGATATATGCCGAGAAGTACAAAAAATCGAACGTCCAGTTCAGCCAGAACGCCTACAACCAGATGCTTAATTACACATGGCGTGGAAATGTGCGGGAGCTGGAGCATGCTATTGAGCGGGCGGTGCTTCTCAGTCGAAGCGGCAAGATCGAAAGCATGGATCTAATGCAGGCAAACGGCACTGCGGTAAGCAGTGAATTTCCGGCTATGCAATTTACCGCTGCAGCAGCTGCGGTTGGCAATTCCGAAGTGCCGGGTTTCGCAAACCTCGGGACTATCCCCGCGTTAATGAATCTGGAGGGGGTTGAGCTATTTGAAGAGATCGGTCGTTTTATTGTAGACCGCCTGCCTGAACCCTCAGACGGCGGCGGCGACCAGAAAGACGTTTTTAACGATATCGAAAGTGGCGTCGTTCTGGCGGCATTAAAACGGACGCGTGGGAACAAGCAGGCTGCCGCGAATCTCTTGGGTCTGTATCGCCCGAGACTCTATGGAATGATCAAGCGACATAGTCTTGAAGATCGAGTGTGAGAGCGCCTTCCCATTACGAATAAAACAAAAAACCCTGCGTTTGAACGCAGGGTGTTTTCTTGTAAGCTTCTGGGACTATCTTGCCGGTGCTGGAGCCGACACTTCAACGTCGATCTTTTGCCGTTTCGTCCCTCCGAGGAATCCACTGTAATAAAGCGCTCCTGCGATCAGTGCAACGATGATAATAAGCGTGACCGCCCAAATTAGATTGTTCCCCGTACTGTTTTCCTCTGACATGTTAAATGCCTCCCTTCGATGTTTAAGTTAATTACAACTACGGTTTCTCCGAAGCAAATGAGGTGCCACGTGTCTGCGCGGGCCATCCTAGATGTAAGAATTCCTTCCAGGATGCGAGGGCACGGTCGTTGCGTTCCTGCTCCGTTGTGACGTTCGCCAAAGCGAACTTAATGCAGTATATGGCGTCGACCGACCTAAAAAAGACTAAAGCTGAGCCGTCCTCAGTGTTCAGCTACTCATACGCAGTGTTGTCGATTTTACTTCTGCTGACTATTGGGGCCACTTTGGCCTATTACCAGAATTCCATCATTTTTGGGGATGACTCGGGAGATCGCTGGACACCGGTAGTTTTTGTAATCGGGCTTTGCGTGAGTCTACTCATTTTCGGGATGACTCATAGAGATGCTGCTGCCCGATACGACCTTCAGCAAAGAACCCAGGATCTTATTGCCGCTCAAAATGAGAATCAGGCGTTGCTGGCGGCCGAGCAGAAGTCTCGAATTTCGGCGGAATGGGCCAACCAGGCAAAGAACGAATTTCTGGCGTTGGTTTCTCATGAATTGAAAACGCCTCTAAACGCTATCGCCGGTTGGAATCGGATCCTGAAGACAGAAGGCATATCAGAAGAAACTCGAGAGACGGCAATTGAAAAGATCGACAAGAACTTGCGATTGCAGGCTGCCATAGTCGAGGAGCTGTTGAATTTTTCCGATATCATGTCGAGCGGCTTCACGGTTATCGGCCGCTCGGTTTGCATCAGGGATATTTTCGAGTCCGCCGTGTTAACAGTGACAGCGGCTGCTTTTGAAAAAGGTGTGACGCTGGCCACTGAAGACATGCTTGATGGCGAGCAAGTCCTGGGTGATCAGGAGCGTCTAAAAATTGCGATCGTCAATGTGCTGTCTAATGCGGTAAAGTTCACACCGTCCCGTGGCAGGGTAACCGCCCAAGCCTACAACTCCGATGGCTGTGTGAAATGCATCATAAGCGACGATGGCCTTGGTATCCCGCCTGAGTTCTTGCCGCACGTGTTCGAACAATATAAGCAGTCAGATCACGCTACGACTCGCCGTTACGGGGGTCTCGGCCTTGGGCTGACGATAGCGAGTCACATAATCAAACTTCATCAGGGAACTATCGAAGCCGAGAGTTCGGGCGCAGGCTGCGGAGCGAAGTTTACTATCTCGCTTCCGATCCGAAAATGATCTGTGCATCAATTCGTTGCGCCGCACGCACCGGTCTTTTACGTGCAACGATCAGCGAAGTATTGGATTTGAGAGCCATTATGGTGGCACACGCCTTGCACCCTGCCGTTCGAGTACTACTGTAAAAAAACAATAAATTCCTCTCCCGAAACGTCCCACTGAAACACTAAAGGAGAAATAAATATGAGAAAAATTAGTTTTATAAAAGGGTTGTTTATCGTAACGGCTTTACTATTACCGCTTGCTGCGGCGGCACAAACAAACGGCTATCGCGATCGACAGGCTCGAACTTTAATTGCCCGCGTTGAGACGCGGACCGACACGTTTCGACGGGAACTCGAGCGTTCGCTGAGCCGCTTGCCTCTCAACTCGACAAATCGCGAAGATAGAATTTCTGATTTTGTTGCCGCGTTTGAAACGGCGACGGATGAGTTGCGGCGCGGCTTCGATTCGAACCGAAATGTTAGTACCGAGGTCAATGAAGTATTGAATCGCGCAGCGTTTATCAATCGGTTCATGACTCGGAATCGGCTAACCACCCGTGCACAAAGCGAGTGGAGTGGCCTTCGAACAAATCTCAACTCGTTGGCACGTCTTTACACCGTTAGCTGGGATTGGAATAGGCTTCCCGATTATGAAACCAGTGGCGGTTACGGCTCGGCAACCGGTGGCGGTTATGGTACCGGAACGACCGGCCGTAACGGACGCGGCGGCGGCTTCGACTCCAGACTTTCGGGCACGTACAGACTCAACCGAACACTGAGCGACGACATCAAAACGGTTCTCGACCGTTCAGATAATGTTTATTCGACGGACCAACGCGATAGATTCCGACGAAATCTCGAACGTCGGCTGGCTTCGCCTGAAATGATGGCGATCGAAAAGACTGGCCGAAGCGTAACCATAGCTTCGAACCTTGCACCTCAGGTCACTTTCGAAGCAGACGGAGTAGCTCGGACTGAGACGACAGATAGGGGCCGCACGATCCGGACCACGGCGACGGCGACTCGCGATGCGGTGGAGATCAGCTATGTGGGTGATCGTTCGAACGATTTCTATTTGACGCTTTCGCCGACACGTGACAATCAACTGCGGGTAACTCGAAAACTGTATCTCGAAAATCGTAACGAAACCGTCTCGGTCTCGAGCGTATACGACAAGATCGCGGACGTTGCACAATGGTCGACGATCACGACGGACATTCCTTATCCGAACAACACGACGGGCGGAACGAACGGAGATTTTTACATCCCGAACGGAACGCGTTTGACGGCTGTTCTCAACAACACGGTCACGACGAAGGCGACCCAGGTCGGCGACCGGTTCACGATGAACGTAACGTCGCCCGACATCTATCGCAACTCGGTGATCGAGGGACGTGTTTCGCAGATCGATAACTCAGGCCGTCTCTCGGGAAGAGCGAATGTTGCACTCGAGTTCGATACGATCCGGATGGGGGACGGACGCAGCTATCGCTTTGCCGGGATCATCGATTCTGTAAGAGCCGTAAACGGCGATAACGTTTCCGTCAATAATGAGGGCACGGTTCGGGACAGCAATCAGACGACGAAAACCGTGACAAGGGCAGGAGTAGGAGCGGCACTTGGTGCACTGATCGGCGCGATCGCTGGTGGTGGCTCGGGAGCTGCTATCGGAGCTGGAATCGGAGCCGGCGCAGGCGCGGGTTCCGTTCTCATACAAGGTCGCGACAACGTAGAGCTCAGTCAGGGAACTGAATTTACCATTACGGCGAGCGGCCCGAACAGGCCGAGCAATGTCGGCGTGATCCGGTAAGTGAGCTGGAAGAGTGGGCGCCTGTGGCCCACTCTTCCTTTTAAATTCGATAAACGTTTTGGAAAATCATC
>JBDTMK010000004.1:0-25133 GCA_039934315.1 Pyrinomonadaceae bacterium
GCGATCATCCAGACCTGCAGCATAAACGGAAGCGCGAACTTCACATCGCGAAACCGGACATTCAGCGCGGAGAAAAGAGTTCCGAACGCGATCGCTAGAACAACTGCGAGAAAGACAAATAACGGTGCCGCGAAAAGGTGCATCGTTGGTGCGATGCCGAAATAGAACATCAGGATCACAAGTATCCCGATCGAGAAAAGCATATCGAAGAGGGTTGCGAGAGTGGCGGCGATCGGAACGATGAGGCGCGGAAAATAGACTTTCGTGATAAGGCTCGTGTTGTTTACAAAGCTAGTGCTCGCGAGTGATATCGACGTTTGAATGAACAGCCAGAGGCTAAGACCGCTGAGTGCGAACAGCGGGTACGGAACACTCTTCGTATCGAATCTCGCGAAAGTACTGAAGATCACGGTGAAGATCGCAGTTGTTAGAACCGGCTGCAGGACGACCCAGGCAACACCGATCACGGTTTGCTTGTACCGGATCTTAACGTCGCGAAGAGTGAGGAAATAAAGCAGCTCCCGATATTTCCAGATCTCGCCGAGTTCGAGCGCAGCAACAGAGCCGCCGGGCTTTATGTATGTTGTCTGCGCGCGTTCGTTCATCTCTGATCTGATCCGGCTTTCATCACATCGTCCAGGCTCCCCATTTCTTGAATGGCTCGATCCTGTTTGCGACGTCGGTTCCACCGAAAGAGCGATTCGGGAATGGCGAGGCGGAACGCAGTGGAAACTATCTGCGAAATCGACGAAGCACCGCCGAGATTCTCCAGGAAAAGTTTTGCGGCGGAACGTCGGAATCCGTGTCGAACAAAATTCTCGGCGGCCGCAAATTTCATTTGCGTCTGGGTAGATCTCAACTCGTCAGGCGAGATGCCGAGATCAGAGGCCACTCGATCTTGCGCCGCTATCATCTCCGGAAACATGGTTGGCAAGTTCGTGCTCGCATTGACCCCGTGCCGGCGCCACGCAGATAGGATCTTCGGATTGCGTGCGAATTCACCGATACCTGAAAGTTTCAGATACATTTCGTAATCTTCGAGCCTTGCGTCTTCGTTCCAATGAAATTGCGCGAGCGCCTGGCGGCGATACAAGACACCCGGTGACGAAAACACGACGCCGCGAAGGAGAAGCGGCCGCAGATCGCCGTCGGCAAATTCCGTCCACTTGTCAGTCGAATCGGTGATCCGATCATGTTCATCGATGACATATGCATGAGAGAAAGCGAGAACGGCGTGTGGCCGATCATTCAAGAGCCTGGTCTGTTCGCGGAGAAAGTTCGGGAGCCAGAGATCGTCCGAACCGAGATAAGCGAAGTAGTCGCCGTCGGAAAGCGCGAAAGCTTCATTTAATGTTGTGCATAGTCCCCGATTCTGCCGGCTGATGAGTTCGCAATCGAAAGGGCATTCGTTCAGGACTCTTTCAATGATGGCCGGCGATCCGTCCGTCGATCCGTCGTCGATCACGAGAAGTTTTTTTGGCGGTAAGGTCTGAGCTATGATCGACCGCAGACATTTCTCTACGAACGGCCCATGGTTGTACGACGGGACGACCGCGAAAACTTCCGACCGCTTTTCTGTTTCGGGCGAGTCCATCTGTCAGATTTCAATAGGAAATGAGAACATATTTGCCTGGCTTTGTCATTCGAGTCTTGAAAAGCATTTAGCGGAAAGTAGTCTACAAGTCGGCGGAGCCCGCGACAATAACTTAGCCCCACGTGAAGCAAAGCGGAATGTGGGGTTAGCGAGGGCTCCATGGTCTGATCGTGTGAAACACGCGGCGTTCAGGCGCGTGTTTTACACGCTCGGGCACTTGTTGCCGTCGCACTCCAGGCTTCGCTTCGCTACACCTGTAGCTAAAGTTATGGGCGTCTACTTCGTAGACTGGAAGCAGCCCTTTAAGTAGGCAATACATTGCTCCCTAAATTTTCGGCAAGATGAAAGTTCTTCACTTACTCGACTCCGTAAACCGCGGCGGTGCCGAAACGCAAGTTTTGGACATCTGCCGGAACGCGGCGCGTTTCAGGCTCGAGGTTACACTCGTTGCGGCCGGCGGCGGGGCGCTCGAAAACGATTTTCGCGATTCCGGCGTCGAGTACATTCGGCTTGATAGAAGGCTTCCCATCGATATTTATTTGTGCTCTCAAATTCGGAAGATCATAAGAGAGCGCGGTATCGACATCGTCCATGGTTACCAGGCGGTCGAGGGCCTGCACCTGTTCGTCGCGACGCGCGGATTGAGGAATGTTAAGCGTGTGCTCAGCTTTCAGGGATTTGTTCCGGGAAGAAAGAATCGACTCACGGCGAAGCTTGTCGCTCCTCTCATGCACGCGAACATCTCGGTGAGTAGAAGCCTGATGACCTATCTCCGAGAGCAGCTCGGCATAAAGAACTTTGACAATTTTCATGTCGTCTACAATGGAGCCGATGAGGCGAGGCTACGGCCGTCCGGCGGATCGATCCGGAATGAATTGAATCTACCGGCTGACGCGCTTCTCGCCGGAATGGTCGCGAACTTCACATCCGATCCGACGAAGGACCAGCTCACGATCTGCAGAGCAATGCCGCGTGTGATCGCGAGGTTTCCGCAGTTTCATTTTGTATTTGCCGGCCGGGTCGCCGACGGAGCGGAGGACAAGATGGCCGAATGTCTGGACGTTTGCATCGCAAGCGGCATTACTGACCACGTTCATTTCCTCGGTGCCCGACCCGACGTACCCGACATTCTGGAGGAGCTGGATCTTTTCGTCTTTTCTTCAAGGCAGGAGGGATTCCCCGTCGCTGTTTCTGAGGCGATGCTCGCCGGAGTCCCGCTGATACTCTCCGACATTGAACCGCTTCGGGAAGCAATTGTGTGCGACGGAAATCTGGGCGAGATGTTTCCAGTCGGCGATTCCGACGAACTGAGCCGCAAGATCGCTGCCCTTCTCGGCGACGAATCGAGGTGTTTGGAGCTCGCCGACGATGCACGCAAGTATGCGCGCGAAAACTTCAGCATCGATGCGCATCTTCGCGCTCTTAACCAACTCTACTCGGAACTTCTGACACAAAAATAGCCGGCGATCAAAACCGTCGCCGGCTTAAATTCTTATCTTTGCGTCCTCGCGTCTTTGCGTGAGACCGGACTTCGAGAACTCGAATTATAGTTCACGCAAAGCCGCAAAGAAGCTATTGTCTTTGAAACTCCGGAGTCCCTAGAACCAGGCTCACGACCTTAAATACTTCGGGATCACCTGTTGGCGCCAAGAGCCGGGATTGACGATTTCCGCGTCTGCCCTCCTGGCCTTGCCCCCGCATGTTCGGAACATCCATCGCGTCGGCGCCTGCGTCCGCTGCGATTTTTACATCCGGAAGAGGCTGATCTATTTGCTTCAATAAGGTGGCTTTGGTTGATGCCGAGATATCCCCGTCGAGAATTTGCGCTAGCGCCGTGTTAAGGATCTTCGACCTGTCCTTCGATCCGTAAGCTTTCAGGTCGACACGCGTCCCGGGAATCCGGTTGCTTGCGATCGCGATCGCAAAATTCAACCGCTCGAGCAATGCACCAGTGTTGACCCAATCTTCCGCGGTATCGGGATAGCCCGTCGGTGCCTGATATCCGTAGGGCACTTCGCCAAGCTTGTTGAGCATCGCAAGCATCGCGGGGCCGCCGTTCGTGTCAGCACCGAGAGCGCGGATCGAACTGATCGCAAGCTCGAACGGTGTCTTGATCTTTGCACGGTAGTTTTCGGGTGCGAAGAATTCCTGGTCGCTAAAAAGTGCATGCAGAGTCGTCTTAATATCGCCGCTCGATTTGCTGAACGCGTCGGCGACACGCTTGACGAGGCCTTCACTCGGATTGTCGCTGACAAATTTTACTGCAAGCTTTCGCGCAATGAACTTCGCGGTTGAAGGATTTTTGACGAGGATATCGATCACCTTCAAACCGTCTTTCATTCCACCCTCGTCGATTTTCTGGCCAAGCACGATCTTGGTCCCCTTGTCGTGCCGGCGTTCGTTGAAATAGAATTCGCCGCTCTCGACACCGTCCGGAACCCCGGCCGTTTTCTGCAGCCGCTCCAGACGCCGATCTTCAGTTCCCTTGATCATGTCGGCCGCGGATCGCCGATAGCCCCGCGGATCCGCGATCGTCCAACCTGTGAACGCTCTGGCGACCTCGAGGATGTCTTTTTGCGAATAACCGCCGTCCACTCCGAGCGTATGAAGCTCCATCAGCTCACGTGCGTAATTTTCGTTGATACCCCGATCGCGCCCGCGCTGACCCGCGTTTTGCATCTTCTTTAAACGCTGGTCTAGCTCGGCGTCCGTGAGGCCCTGTCGCTGTTTTATTCTCTCACGTGCTCGGTCGTCGAGCTTTCCGTTCTGGAGTTGCTGCTGCAACCTGTTACCACCCGCCGGCTGCGAATTCGGCGCTACGGACTCAAAATTATCCAGGAAGAAGAGCATCGCCGGGTGCTGTGCCGTTCCAACAACCAGGTCCTTGAAATTTCCCAGTGCGTTCTTTCTCAAAACGTCTCGCTCGTAGCTCGGGATGTACCACCGCACCGCCGCCTTTCCAGAAAACACATTAAAATGGTTTTGCCAGAAGTCGACCATCACCTCCTGCAGCTGCCGGTCCGAATATACTGCTCGCAGTACTCGATTCGCGGTTATCTGCGGAAGTATCTGGTTGGCCGGCCGCAGATCGTATTCGCGATAGAGCGCCTGCAGCTTCTGGCGGCGTTCGCGCTGCTCATCTGCAGTCATTCCGTTTTGTGACGGTTCGGCAGGCATTTTGCCATCGCCTGATTTCGCCTCGTCTTCCTTCGCCTTTTGCGCGTCGGCCTGAGCTTGTCGGCCACCCTCCAACTGTCGAAGGAGAGCCCCAGGGTTCGGATACTTCGCAAAAACTTCGGCCGTCGACATGTTGAAAACCTCAAGATCTTTGACTTTACTTTCCGCAACCGGATCCTCGATCGAGACGGCATTGATCTGCTGATCAATATACTTTTGCAGCCCGACCGATCTCACCCGCTCAACGTCTCCTGGCCGGGCGCCGAAGCCCAAACGGTTCAGTACGTGAATTATTTTCTGGTCGTCGGTGAGCGATGCGCGTGGAACTTTATCATTCGCGGCGACTACGAAAAGCGGGGCCACAAGCGATTGAAGCGTGAGAAATACGGTTAACGTGCGTATGCGTCGAAATGACTTTTTCATTTGGAATACCCCTTAAAACGTCGGTTATGCGTCGTAGGCCCAACGTGATGGTCTGTTTGATTAGACGCCGCGAACTTGAGGTTGGACGAAGTTTCTCGGCACCCAGGACAACTGTGACGGGACAACATATGCCAAGCCCGGCTCATCCTAGCTTTCTGGATTCACCCGTTTTCGGGCTAGAATGTACGCGGATCACCCAATACAAGACAATGAAAGCACCACGAGTCTCCATACTGTTCTCAATAATTTTGAGTATCCTTGTTGTCGCCTCGGCGTTCGGGCAGGCTGAACGTTTCAGCGATACGAATGTTGATTACAGTTTCGACGTACCTGAGGCGAAATGGAAGATGACGGTCAAACCGTCGGCGACGAGCCTTAATGTGGAGTACGTATATATCGACCGAAACGAGGGACATCTGGAAGTTCGACGATTGGCGGTTGCGAAGGATGCCAGCCTTGCAGACATCATGCGCGATGAGGAACAAAAACTGCAATTCCTTCCCGGCTATGTTGCAGGTCCCGACGAGAATTTTGCCGGACGTCTTCGCGGGTCGGTTTTCAATTTCGAATTTGTTCGGGCCGGAAGGCCGATGAGCGGCAGATTCTATTTTCTTCGTGCCGGCGACACCGCCGTCTACGTTCTCCGCTTTACCGGCTTTCGAGACAAGCTGCGAGGCATCCGAAACCAGACAGATTCGATCGGACGAACATTCGAAATTCGAAAGCCTGCATGATAGATCCCAATTAATTCTTGATCAATGAACGCGCCCCGAAAGGTAGGATGTAGCCGTTCGAATTGTGAAGCAACTCCTCCATCGCTCTAAGATCGATCTTCCGCATTCGTAGCTGGATCGTTTCGTTCTCCGACAAATTAGTTACCGCTCGCACATCGAATCGCTCCGCCTTACGCAATAAACTCCATGCCGTTTGTCCGTTGACCTGATAGCTATCACATAGCCGATCGGCCAGCGCTTCGCTGTTTTCAGCCGCAAACCAGTTAAGGAAGTCGCTCCGCCCCATACCCTCTTCGCACTCAGCCACAAAAACAATGGTCCCGCCTTCGTTACAAGCATTCGAAGCCGCTTCGAGCGCCTTGTGTGCCTGGATCATATTTATGTCGTACGGAAAACCTCCGCAGCTGACCACGACGAGTTCGCGCTTCTTCGAAATCTCGATAGTGTTATTTCGCTTGTACACATCGCAAGCCGCACGATGTGACGTGATCCAATCGCCGCAGAAAAGTTCCGCGGCGTCGCCGGCATCGTTGACGATCGTGCTGACTGAAAAGGAAGGCTTGGTGAAAGAAGCGGCCTGGACGAACGCTTCGTGCACCGCGTTGCCGTCGAGGAGCGCGGTGCCCACTCCATCGCGGCGCGTTTTTCGCTCGCAGTCGAACGCGAGCCTATGTGTCGCCGAAATAGTTTTCACAGATCCCAGCCCGGGGCAGATCAATTTTCTACCGCCCGTAAACCCGGCAAAGTAATGAAACGAAACTCCGCCGATCAGGACGACGTGATCGAATTCTCCCAGCGCACGGTTCAACTCAACCGGAATTCCGTCCGGAGTTTGGCCCACTCGCATGATGTGCATCAGATCGCGCGGATTATGATCGAGCGTCTTAATTCGTTGAGCGATGAAAGGTGTCAGGATCGCGCGCTTTTCTTCGTCTGTAACGGCGCGGTGGATGCCGGTCGCGAAGATAACGCTCATTTCATTAGGTGCGGTGCCGTTGGCGATAAGCCGGCGGACCAAGAGATTGATCACCTGCCCGCATGCCGTCATCCGCGTCGCGTCCGGGACGACGAACAGTACCGTTTCGCCGGGTTCAACTAGTTCCTCGAGCCGCTTTGAATCGAGAGGCGCGTCGAGTTTTGCACCCAGTGCCACGTCAGAAATAGCTGGTTCATCTTCGCTCTTCTGCAACACCGAGAATCGAGCCTCGTCATACGTGACGGGGATCGATGAGCGGCCGTACTTGAGTTGGATCTCGGGCATCGAGAATTAGTTTCGCCCGAAAGAATCTGCGATGCAATCATACGCCTGGTTCGCTCCGAGAGGAGCGACATGTTTGTAGAAATCGGGACTGCAAAAGAATCTCGCTCCAGCGGAGCTAAACCGATTCCGCTCCTGACGAAGCGAGGAAGGATTATTGACGGTATATACGCGTTTCCGCCCGCAGGCTTCTGCGATCAATTTCCGTTGACGGCGCTTTTACCGCGCCCTGACGGCTCGAAACATTTCGTTCCGGTTTCGCAGACGTAAACCGCTTCAGCTTCGAGATCCAGAGTTTCCATCTGGATTGTCAGGTGGTCGATCCCGAACTGGTCGTGCAGCTTGCTGCGAATACGCGCAAGGAGCTCGGAATGCAGAATCGAATCGTCATGCGTGATATGGGCGGAGAGTGCGTCAATGCCCGATGAGATCGTCCATACATGAAGATCATGGACCCCGCCAACCCCGGCAGTTTCGAGGATCGCATCTTCGACGGAGGCGAGGCTTATGTGCCGCGGAGTTCCCTCGAGCAGAACGTTTACCGATTCCAGGATGAGCCGCCAGGAGCTCAGAATGATGATCGCGCTTATCAATACGCTTCCGAGAGAATCGGCCCACAACCAGCCCATCGTCCAAATAAGAATGCCGGCGATGATCGCAGCGACCGAGCCCAATAGATCGCCGACGACGTGTAGGAATGCGCCGCGCATATTCAGATCGTGCTTGTGATCGGAATGGAGCAGGTAGGCGGCGATCAGGTTAACGATGAGACCGCCGATCGCGATTATTGTCAGTGGAGTGGCCGCGACGTTGGGTGGATCCTGCCAGCGTTGGATCGCCTCGTAAATCACCCAGATCGAGAGCAGTACGAGAGCGATCCCGTTTACAAAAGCGGCGAGAATTTCGAGTCGGTAATAGCCGTAGGTTTTTTTGGAAGTTGCCGGGCGAGCCGCAAACCAGATCGCGAACAGCGTCAGCGTAAGTGCTGCGACATCGGTGAGCATGTGGCCGGCATCTGCTACAAGCGCGAGCGAATTCGTAAACCAGCCGCCGACCGCCTCGGCGATCATGTAAATGAACGTCAGGACCAGCGCGATCTTCAGCCTTTTTAAGCTCTGTGACGATCGTCGCCCGTGCGTGTGTTTATGTTCGTGATCCGAACTCGTAAGCAGTTACCCCTAAAATCTTCGTAACACCTTTGCGTTGCGCAACCCGAGCACGAAGCCCCCGCGGTTTCCGTCCGAGTCACCGATCTCGATCGCCACTTCCGACAACGGTGTCGAAACCTGCAATCGAAACACGCCGTCACCGCCAACAAAAACCTGACGGTTTTGAGCCCGTACCGTCAATCCTGCGCGTGTCCGACCGGTGACTATGAAAACGTTTCCGCCCACGTTTTCGACGTTCCAATCGGCGACTTCGATCGCCGGATTCGTCTCCCGCTTCACGACGTTGAATTTCCACGGCTCATTCCACTCGCTCGTTTGCCCGGCCCGCGATGTGGTCTTCACCCGCCAGTAATAAGTTCCCGGCTGAAGACCGGCAAGCCTGAAGTCGCGGGTCGTGACACCTCCTCGATCAACGAGAATAGTATCCGGAGAAAAGTATGGCGAACGAGCGACCTGAATGTAGTAGCTCGCAACGGGGATCGAACTTTCATCCTGCCACGTAAATGCCATCGTGACGCCTCGTCCGGCAGCGTCGACAACCTGCGACATATTTGCCGGCGACGATGCCCGAGGAGGAAGCAGAAGCTTTTCGCGCGAAGCGACGCGGCCGTCATTGACGGAGGCGAATTCGTTCTCACTGATCGTCGCACGCTCGCCGCCGATCGAAGTTTCGACGCTGCCTCGGCTGATCCGGATCTCGCCCTCCTTAGCATATGCGTCGGCATTAAAACTCGCGTCGGTCTGCGACTTCAACTGGGTCTCCGAATCCATCATCTCGACGACGTTCTCAGTATTTTCAGGCTGGTTGTCCGTCCGGACGTTGATCTGCCCGTCGTCGAGAGCGACGCGCACGTTCGTGCCGCCAAAGATCGATGAGCTGTCCCGAATGACGACCGTACTGTTCGGCCGCACCGAGTAAACCGACTGGTCGATCATCTGCACTACGGCGCGACCGTCGGCCTGCGTCTGGATCGTGTCACCCGCTGCGATAAAAGTTTCTTTCGTTACAAGGATCGTTTCTCGAGTAGCCGCTCGTGTGATGCGTACGTCGCCTTCGAACGAAATAATTCTCGCTGCGTCTTTCGGCGCTTCGGGCGCCGCCTGCTGGGCGAACCAGTTGTATTGAAGCGCCCACCAAACGCCGGTGATGACAGCTCCGGTTACCACGACAAACGCGACCAGGCCGTAGATCGTACTTTTCCGGATCTTCCACCACTCGACGTAAAACTTTCGGTACTTATTTTCCATTAACAAGCGGGGACCAGCAGCGACCGATCAATCACCTTCTTCCTGTTGTTCGTTCTTGTGAGCAGGAAATAACATCGACAGGATGATCGAGACGGCTATTGCGGCTACGACGACACCGAGAGAGATGTTTATGACGAGCTGTTCATACTCGTGGTGATTGTAGCGGTCGAGGAATAGGGCAAAAGCGGACGTGCCGTCCGTGCCCGTTAATTTTACCAGACCTTCCGCGACAAGTGGTAAAAGCATTTTCACGCCGATAAAGGTCAAGACAAAGGCGAGCCCATACTTTAGATAATGGAACCGGTCGGCGAGATCGGCGAGCAAGAAGAAAAACGTGCGAAGGCCGAGAATGGCGAAGATGTTCGAGGTGTAGACGATGAACCGATCGGTTGTGATCCCAAAGATCGCGGGGATCGAATCGACCGCAAAGACGATATCGGCAACGTTTATCACGATAAGAACCAGCAAAAGCAGGGTGCCTGCTCTCTTACCGTCGACGTTGACGAAGAACTTCTCTCCATCGTAATGCTTTCTGATCCGGATAAATCGAGTCGTTAGTTTGACGATAGAGCTCTCCTCCGGCTCGAACGTCTCGTCATCACCAAACATTTTGATCCCGGTGTAGATGAGAAACGCGCCAAACACGTACAAGATCCAGTGAAACTTCTCGACCAGCTCGGCACCGGCAAAGATCATCACCATTCGCAAAACCAGCGCCATGAAGATTCCCCAGAACAGGACGCGGTGCTGGTATTTTTTCGGGACCTTGAAGTAGGCGAAGATGAGGAGGAAGACGAACAGATTATCGATCGAGAGCGACATCTCGATCAGATAACCGGTAAGAAAGAGTTTTGCGTGGTTGATCCCGAACTGCCACAGGATGAATCCGGCGAAACTCAAGGCGAGCGAGACCCAGACAATGCTCCAGCTGATCGTCTCCTTTCTCGTCGGCGCATGTGATTGCCGGTTAACTATACCGACGTCGACGAAGAGAGCAGTCAATACAACTGCGAAAAAAAAGATCCAGACCCAGAACGGGTATTCGATAGGCGTCATTCGAGCTTGTCAGAGTTCGTGTGGCTCCGAATGACTCGCTCAATAACATTAACTATTTGTGTCAGACCCTCACGGTCGATCTCGGAAAAATCATCCAGGCGGTCGCTGTCTACATCGAGCACTCCGAAAACGCCGCCCGTCATGTCGAAGATCGGCAATACGATCTCAGATCTTGCGGCAGAGCTGCAAGCTATGTGTCCCGGAAACTCGTCGACGTTGGGGACGATAACTGTTGCGGCCGTCGAATAAGCGTGGCCGCAGACACCTTTGCCAAACTCGATGCGCGTGCACGCTACCGGCCCCTGAAAAGGGCCCAGGATAAGTTGTTCGTGCTTCTTTAAGTAGAATCCGACCCAGAAAAAGCCGAGCGCTTCTTTCAAAACCGCAGCGACGTTTGCAAGATTCGCCATCAGATCCGGCTCACTCGAGATGAGAGCATCGATCTGCGGCGTGATCTCGGCGTAGATAATGCTTCGATCAGCGGTTCTTGTGAAAGCGACGCTTTCGGCCATAAACGAAATACTATAGGTCGAAAAGTGGTATCGCAAACCGATCGGCAAGACGGCCGGTCATTATAATCAAGTTGTGGTTATGACGACGGAACGAAAGAACATCTGGATCGGATTGGTAGCAATTCTTTTCGCGGTCGCTGCGTGGCTGTTGATGGTACTGATTACCGGTCTAATGGCGTATACGGAGATTTATACACCTGGCGGCATTGACGCATTAACCGACGACTCGCCGGTGTCCATCGGTGCCGGCATTCTGCTAATTCTCGCGATACCGATAAACATCATTGCGTTAGTTTTGGCTATCGCAGGCCTATTCATCAGGACCGAAAACAGAATATTTCCGTTGATAAGTTTGATCATGAGCTGCGCCTTGTTCATTTTGATAGCGGTCTTGATAGGCGTAGGGATCGCCGAATCATACTAGGTCTTTTTAGTTAGAACGGCTCGCGCTTGCAGGACCGCTTCACGAGCGATATCGGCCGATTCCGCCAAGGTAGTTAAGTGCCCCATCTTACGTCCCGCTCGCGGCCCAGATTTCCCGTACAAGTGAAGCTTCACCCTTTCGTCTCGGAGGGCAGCCGGCCAGTTCGGCTCGCCATTCTGCCAAATTTCACCGAGAAGATTAGCCATTGCAGCCGGTCGAAAGAATTCGGTCGACCCGAGGGGCAAGCCGCATACGGCGCGCAGCTGCTGGCCGAATTGCGAAGTAAGGCATGCGTCGAACGTCAGATGTCCGGAATTGTGCGGCCGCGGCGCGAGCTCATTTACGAGCAGCCTGTCACCGTTCGTCAAAAAGAATTCGACGCAAAGAGTGCCGACGTAGCCGAGCTCATCGGCGATGTTTCGAGCGATCTCGCCGGCTTCGACAAAGACCTTTTTTGAAACGACGGCAGGCGCGAATGAGATATCAAGAACGTGATCCTCATGAGCGTTTTCGATCACACCGAAAGATGCAAAACTGCCGTCCTGGCCACGGGCACACACCACCGAGATTTCTTTTTTAAATTCGACGAACGCTTCCAGGATCGCTTCTTCGCCGTTCAGCGCGGCGAATGACGGCTCGATATCGCCATGAGTTTTTATTTTCGACTGGCCCTTGCCGTCGTAACCGAAACCGGCGGTTTTCAGAACGGCCGGTGAGCCAAGATCTTCGATCCCATGATAAAGATCTTCGATCGATTTGATCCGACGAAACGGGGTCACCGGAAATCCGTTATCGGCGAGAAACTTTTTCTCTCGCAAACGATTTTGTGTCGTGTGCAGAATGTCGCCCTTCGGATGCACGCCAACGAATTCTGCCGCGGCTTCGACCGTCTCGGACGGAACGTTTTCGAATTCGAATGTCACAACATCGACGCTCCGCGCAAAAGTGCGAACCGCATCCAGATCGTCATAACCGGCAGAGGTTTCGATGTCCGCGACCTGTCCAGTCGGTGTGTCGCTGTCGGGGGAAAACGTGTGGACGCGATAACCCATCTTGCGCGCTTCGATCGCAAACATGCGCCCGAGCTGCCCGCTGCCGAAAACGCCTATGGTTGAATTTGGAAGAATCGTATTTGCCAAGTGACGCAAACCTCGGTTCAAAATCGGAAGCGATAGGATAACCCGAGTTTTGCGTCGATTGCGAAGAGGGTAGGCGAGAAATTTGTTGTGCAGCCCTCTACTTGCTGACCTGATTATTCGAGATCTGCTGCATCATTTTTTGAGAGTCGTCGATGTGCTGCTGATGAGCTCCGAGGGAAGAGCTGTTCCGAACGGCGTCGCCGTAGGTACCGGCTTTCTGCTGATCGTATTGGGTCCTCGACAACCCTGGCGTGACAGGCCTTTCCGCCGGTTGCGAAGCGACCCGCTTCGCGTCGTTCGTGTTGACCTTTTCTATCGAGTCCTGCGCGCCGCTGTAAAAGTAATAGACGACCAAGGCGAGCGACGCCAACATCAGCAGTGACGATAGCGAGTAACTGCGGGGCGCCTTTTCACTTTTCGCTTTGGACCCCTTCGTAAAGGAATATCCGCAGCGCCGACACTCCACGTCGGTAGAGAAATTAGAGAGTCCGCAATTTTTGCATTTGATCGAGTTCATTTGGAGGGTACTTTTTACGGCGGGATTCGAGAGTGGGATTCCCCACATAGATTGAACCTTTTTCGGCGAACCGGTGTCAACAACATTCGCCGTCGAAGCTTATCGCAGTTTTATTTGCCGGACTTTGCTCGTTTGCCGCGAGCGGAACGATGTCAGCTGTTTTCTTAGGTTCGGGCGGGAATTGGCGAGAATCGCGATTGCGAGCAAGGCCGCATTCTTCGCACCAGCCTCGCCAATCGCCAGCGTTCCAACGGGGATACCAGCGGGCATCTGGGCGATCGAGAGGAGCGAATCAAGTCCTTTCAAGGAGCGGCTCTCGACCGGGACACCGAGAACTGGCACCACGGTTTGCGACGCACACATTCCCGGCAGATGAGCCGCACCGCCTGCACCGGCGATGATGACTTCTATGCCGCGGGACTCGGCAGATTTCGCAAATTCAAAAAGCAGATCCGGCGTCCGGTGCGCCGAGACGATCTTTGTCTCATACGGCACGACAAACTCATCCAGTACGTCCGCCGCGTGCTTCATCGTCGGCCAGTCGGACTTGCTGCCCATGATGATTGAAATCAGGGGATTCGCGATTGTCGATTTGCGAGTTGCGATCGTTTTTCTCCGAACTTAATTCTTTCCCAGCTCCCCACGAACCACCGATTCAAACTTGTCCCATGCTTTCACCGTGCTCCGCCAGTAAACGATCCTGCCTTGCTTATCGATCACGATGTTTTTCGGGAAACCCTTGAATACAAATTTGGATATCACCTGTCCCGCATCTGGTGCCTGGAGATATTCGAAAGGCACTTTCTTCAGATACTTTTCCAAGTCGGCTTTTTGGTCGAACGTCATTGCCAGAAAGACCACATCTTTATCGTTCGCGAAGCGCTCTTTAAATTCGTTTAGCCGCGGCTCCATAGCTCTGCAAGCCGGGCAGCCGATGAACCAGAAATTCAGTACTACGACTTTGCCGCGAAGCTCGGGGAGCGAAATGGCATCGCCATCGATCGTACGCACCGAGAAGGTCGGAGCAGACATCCCTTCCTGCGGAATCTTCTGAAGCCGGAACTCTTTTGTCCCGTCATCGAGTATCTTGATGAGCGTCGCGTCCGGATAGTTGAAGTTCGCCATTCGAATGTCGACGAATTCGTTGTTGGAAACGAGATTGCCGTCCGAGTCGCGGAAGATCTCCCGCGGCGCGGGTTTCGTTTGGGCGAGCGAAACCACAGCGGTCGCAAGGAGTGCCGCCGCAAGCTTCAAACTTCTTCGTACAGGGATTCGCATGACTCTCTGATGCATGATTCGCGACCTAAGCAGGTCGCGATATGCTCAAGACTGAATATACCGCCCCTGCCTTAGAGCACACGGGTTTCTGCAAATTTGTTATGCCGAGTAACCTTTCGCACCGTCGAAGTTATAAAGATTCTCGGTTTTGATCACGTCAAGTCCGGCATCGTTAAGACGCTGCAAAAGCGAAATCGCCTGAGTTGCTGAAACAGCTGAGCCTTCGCCCGCGTCGGCGACAAAGCGGCATCGCCAGTGATCGACGGTAAACGTATCAGGTAATCCACCCGGATATACTTTCACACCGCGATTCGCGATCGTCTGAAGCTTAAGTCCATCGCCGTTTACTTTTTCGACCAGTGCGCCGAGCTCGTTTGCGACGCCATAGAAACTCCCCTTCCACCAGTCGAGAAACACGTCAACACCGACCAGGTCTTTCTTTTGCGGCGTCGGAGTCGAAAAGATCGGCTTTGGATTTTCATCGATCACATTTGCCGAATACGAAACCGGTTTCAGCGTCGCCGGTTTTTGACCAAGGCGTGCAACGACCGCTTCCGCAAACTCGCGCGTCCCTACCTTCTCGGTCGAGACACCTTCTTTGTACATGTCGTACGTATGGACGCCGTCTTCGATCGTCTTGAGCCATGCGTTGTGCGCAGCACTCGCGACATCCGGCTGGTTGATGTGCACGAGCATCAAAATGGATCCGAGAAAGAGGCCCGAAGGATTCGCGAGGTTCTGTCCTGCGCGACGCGGAGCCGAACCGTGGATGGCCTCGAACATCGCGACGTTTTCCCCGATGTTCGATGACCCCGCCAGTCCGACCGATCCGGCGATCTGCGCCGCGACGTCCGATAGAACGTCGCCGTACAGATTCGGCATCACGATTACATCAAAATTCTCCGGCGTGTCGGCGAGCTTCGCGGAACCGATATCGACGATCCAGTGATCTGCTTCGATACCCGGGTACTCCGGTGCGATCTCGTCAAAGACACGGTGGAACAATCCGTCGGTGCGCTTCATGATGTTGTCCTTGATGAAGCACGTCACTTTCTTACGATTAAATTTCTTTGCGTATTCGAACGCGTACCGGACGATCTTTTCCGAACCCGGACGAGAGATCAGCTTGAGGCATTCTTCGACCTGATCGGTCTGGCGGTACTCGATACCGGCGTAAGTGTCCTCTTCATTTTCGCGAACGATGACGACATCCATCACAGGATGTTTTGTATCGACGAACGGGTGATACGAAACGCACGGCCGGATATTGGCGTACAGGCCGAGCGTCTTTCTCACCGCGACATTCAGCGAAGAGAACCCGCCGCCCTGCGGCGTCGTGATCGGTGCCTTGAGAAACACTTTTGTGCTGCGGAGCGAATCCCATGACTCGGGTGCGATACCAGCTGTGTTGCCGGCCAGGTAAACCTTTTCGCCGATCTCGATCGTCTCGATATCGATGCGTGCACCGGCCTCTTTCAAAATATGGAGAGTCGCATCCATGATCTCTGGCCCGATGCCGTCGCCATGCGCAACCGTTATAGGTACATTAGACATAAGCTTAAAACTCGCGGCTAAACTGAATTCACGATTCTAGCGAAATTGCTTTTCACAAGCAAAACAAGCGGCCTTAGCGAATAACGATTCCGCAATAAGGTCGGTCCGCGCTATAGCCTCGGCCCCTTATTTCTTATTCCTTTTTCTCATTCAGTTTTTCCTCCGTGTATTCCGTGTACTCAGTGGTTGTGCTTTTCGGCAAACCGCCAAATACACTGAATAAAGCCGGATTCGGTGGTTCCTTTTAAAGACAAATCACCAGACCCAACAACCTTCATTTAAAAATCCGCCGCGGGAAGCTATAATTACGGCATCCAACCGTCCGGATCAGATTTTACAAACGAGGTTTTAGCGTGAGAACAGCAGTTTTAATCGGGGTTTTCTTTGCAGCATCCATCAGTAGCGCCTTCGCGCAGTTTCCTCAGATGGAGAAGCATAAACAGCGGATGGACCAGTCGATCAGGGCGTCCGAAGATCGGGAACACGACAGGCGGCTCGCGGAAGAATCGAATCTACCGGTTCCAAAGGCTGCGGTTATGAACGTCGACGTTCAAATAGTTCTGAGCAAGGCTGACCACAAAACTTTCGCTGAGGCTAAGGCGGCCGAGGCCAAGAAAATAGTCGACGGTGAACCGCTGTGGCTCTACGTAAAGTTCAAAAGCAAGCTCGGCGATTACGTTCTCACGGCCCGTAATCCGGACGATCCCGAGAAACTGCGCTACACGTTGTTTGCTGAGATCGGGCCCCGAGGCGACATCACGGCTCAGAGTCAGTACACCCTTTTGTTCAATAAAGAAGATCTACCGGCGACGGAGCTGAAGATCAACCTCGCACCCGGACTGTTTGGGCGAAACAAATCGATACCGGTGTTCCTGATAACATCCGGGGTTGCAAAGCCGGGGCTCTGGAACAACGAGTTTCGTCTGACAAATAATGTTTCGATGCCTCGTGCCCTGACGTCCAATCTTGCGACAGCCCCGGTAACTCTCGATTTCGTCGGCGGCACCGCGAAGTATAAAAAGATGGACGCCGATTATGTTTCGATAATTTTGCGCGGGAGTCCGGACGTCGCAAAGCTTCCGATCGCGGGGACGTTCTACAATGAGGGGCTGAAGTTGAAGATAATGGATACGCTCGCGGCGGAGGAGATCAGACCGGAGAAGGTCTATTTTTCCGGTGACGACTGGCAGGAATTCGCGTCGACCGGAATGTCCATGTCGAAAACCCGGCGTGTGTTCGCAACCTTTACGTATCGTCGCGCTGATCAATGCTTTTACGGTGTGGCGGAGGTAACGTCGAATTACGATTTCATGACGTCGAAATTCGGTGAAGCGGAGATAAAGCTTCAAAAGGATTTTCCGGCTTCGTGTATTGAAGTAAATTAGTTCTTTGAAGTGAGAATTAATTGCCCTGGCTTTGAAATTCAGATGAACTGCCCCCGTCTATAGACGGAGGCAATTCATAAAACCAATCAGATCCCATCTATCTTTTTAACCAATGCGAAATCTACATCCGTCACCCCACCGCGGTCGTGCGTCGTGGTCCGAAGCTCCGCATACCCCCAGCCAAACGTAATGTCCGGGTGGTGGTCGGAGGCCTCCGCGATCACGCCTACTTGATTCACAAAAGCCAGGCTCTCGGCGAAATTTGTGAACTCAAATCGTTTGAATAACGTGCCGTTATCAAACCGCCAATTGTTGGTCGATGCGACGCCGCTTTCGATATCATCCGTCGTCATTTTTTTGCGTTCCACTCGTTTCTCACGCTCCTTTCATTAGGATATACTTTTTGTTCTAACACGCTGCTGAGGTAAATTGCAAAATTTTTTGACCATGCGTTTTCTGTTCTTGAGTTTCGTCCTTTTGGTCGCCGCTTTCATTGTCGCATGTTCGCGCGAGTCGAAGCCCAACACACCCATCGAGTCGTTCAAGGCATACGTTAATTCCGTCAAAAAAAAGGATACGACGAAGATGAAGAACCTGCTCTCGTCTGAAAGCATAAAAATGCACGAGCAGGAAGCTAAAGCCCAAGGCGTGACGCTCGACGATATCGTTAAGCGCGAGACATTGTTCACCGAGGGACAAAAGACGGTCGAGTTTCGTGATCAGAAGATCGAAGGTGAAAAAGCGTCGCTCGAAGTGAAAAATTCTTTCGGCTCGTGGGATACCGTACCTTTCGTGCGCGAGGATGACGAGTGGAAAATAGACAAGAAAGGATATGCGGAGAAGCTGATACAGGATAACGAGCAAAATAATCAGCAGATGGACGACCTTATCAACCAGGGTAAGCAGCCGCCGTCGTTATGAGTCATTTCGTAAAGCTCACCGTTCACTAGGTTCAGATAAATCAGGAGTATTCAGTGTCGATAATTCGACCTTTCCAGGCTGTTCGGCCTGCGGTAGAAAAAGCGAAACAAGTGTCCTGCGTTCCCTACGACGTCGCACACGAGCGCGAAGTGCGCGACTTCATCGAGGACAATCCGGAAAGCTTTTTACGGGTCACGCGTGCGGAAGCGGAATTCAACGGCGACAGTTCGCCTGACAGCTCACATATTCTCGATCGTGCGAAAGCCAATCTTCAACAGTTTCTCGACCGTGACGTTTTCATTTCCGACCCCGAACCCGCGTTCTATGTCTACCGGTTGTCGAGTGACGAACATACTCAGACCGGGATAGTCGGCTGCCTTTCGATAGATGATTACGAAGATGGCATCATCAAGAAGCACGAGAAAACCCGGCCCGACAAAGTCGAAGATCGCACGAATCATATGATGGCGGTGCGGGCGCAAACCGGCTTGATCCTGATCGCATTTCGCGAAACCGAGCGTATTGAAAAGTTGATCGCTGAACTTACGAATGGGGCGCCGCTCTACGATTTTTCCTGCACCGGCAACATCCGGCAGAGGGTCTGGAAAATGGCCGGCACAAACGATCTTATCGACGCGTTTACGGAAGTTCCGGCGTTGTACGTTGCCGACGGCCACCACCGTCTGGAAAGCGCGAGACTCGCACGAAAAGAGCTTCGGGCTGCGAACCCCTCGCACACCGGTGACGAGGAATACAACTTTGTACTCGCCGGTGTATTCCCTGCCGGAGAGTTAACTATTCTTCCCTACAATCGCGTCGTCCATGATCTCAACGGTCTCGATACTGAGGCGTTTCTAAGTCGTGTCCTGGAGAATTTCGTCGCCGTCGAAGACGGAAAGCAGGTCCCGGAAAACCACGGTGAGATTTGCATGTACCTCGACCGAAAGTGGCGCACTTTGAGATTCGCGGTCAATTACATTCGCGAGCCTGACCCGATCGAGCGGCTCGATGTTAGCATTCTGCAGAACTACATTCTCGGCCCGATCCTCGGAATTACCGATCCGACGACGGACGAAAGGATCGAGTTTGTAGGCGGTATCCGCGGCGTTGGGGAACTCGAGAAACGCGTTGACGACGGATCCGGCCGAGTTGCATTTTCTCTTTTTTCGACGACGATGAACGACTTGTTTGCCGTATCGGATATGGGCGAGATCATGCCGCCAAAGTCCACGTGGTTCGAGCCGAAGCTGAAAGACGGATTGTTCGTCCACCTGATCTGACATGAATGGAAAAACGAGACCTCGAAGACATAAGACGCGACTATTCTCTTCGTGAACTTTCGAAGGAGACTGTCGCATCGGACCCATTCGTCCAATTTGGGAACTGGCTTGATGAGTACGTGGCATCAGCTCCGCCGGAGCCGAGCGCATTCTTGCTCTCTACAGTCGGAGCCGAAGGAGCTCCGTCGTCGCGCGTTGTTCTTCTGAAGGGTTTCGACGAGCGCGGATTTGTATTCTTTACTAATTACACGAGTAGGAAAGCAGCCGAGATCGATCATGAAAGACGCGTAGCGATGACATTCTTTTGGCCGGAGCTGGAACGCCAGGTACACGTCGCAGGAGTTGCGGAAAAGACAGGCCGAGATGAGTCGGAAAGTTATTTTGCGTTACGGCCAACGCTGAGCAAATTGGGTGCGTGGGCCTCAAATCAGAGCTCAAAATTAGAGAGTCGATCCGCATTGGAGGAAAAATTCGAAGAAGTGAAGAAGAGGTTCAACGGCGAAGATATTCCCTGTCCGGAGTTCTGGGGCGGGTATCGTATAGTTCCGTCGCGAGTGGAATTTTGGCAGGGGCGTCGGAGCCGTCTGCATGATCGCCTTTGTTTCGAACTTCACGAAGGCATTTGGAATATCTTCAGACTGTACCCGTAGGCCGGCTGCGGTGTCGATTTTTTAACACTCTCTGCGCCATTGCATTATGATCGAATCCGAGCGATTGATATTCCGCGATTTCAGCCTCGACGATCTTCCGCTGTTGGTCGAGCAGCGTTCGGACCCGGACGTGTATAGATTTTTAGGCGGAACAAAACTTCAGAACCCGGAAGCTCTCTCAAAGCGGATAAGATTTTACATGTCGTGTTACAAAGCGCACGGCTTTGGAATGTCAGCGATGATCTGGAAAGAATCCGGCGAGATGATCGGATCTGCCGGGCTCCAGCCGCTTGACGGGACCGACGAGATCGAAGTCGGCTACAGCATGATCAAAGAATACTGGGGCAAAGGAATTGGCACCGAAGCAGCCAGGACGTGGCTCGATCATGGATTTCGGGACGCGGGTCTTGAAAGGATCGTCGCCGTCGCGCATATTGGGAACTGGGCGTCACGCCACATCATGGAAAAGCTAGGCATGAGTTATGAAAAGGCAGAATTTCATTATGGCGACGAGTGCGCATTCTACGCGATATCGAAACGCGATTTCTTCAATGAAGATCGATCTGTGAGTACGGGTTTCTCTGGTTTTCAAAACGAACCATGACGCCGAACTATCCAAAGCTCATATTTGCCGGGGCCCTGACGATCTACTTTCTATGGATCGCTTATGACCCGATGCTCGGCAGCTTCCTTGATCTTGTGGACCTGCCGATCCATGAAACGGGTCATTTGATCTTTCGAATATTCGGCGAGTTCATGGGCATCGCGGGTGGCTCACTTTTCCAGGTTATTCTGCCGGCAATATTTGTGGGTTACTTTGTCTGGAGGTTTCAGTATTATTCGGCCGCGGTCGTTCTGTTCTGGGTCGGTCAGAGCGTGTTGAATGTCTGGGTCTATGCGGCGGATGCGGTCGTCATGCAGCTTGTGTTGACCAGCGGATTTACCGGCAGCGAAGGCAGCTTTCACGATTGGAATTACATGCTTACCCGGACCGGCCTTATCGGATCGACAAAAATGGTCGCGGGCGTTATCCGGGCCGTGGGCACCATGGTTATAATCGTCGCAGGTATTTCCTCGATATTTTACTCGCTGTATCCGGTTACGACGGAAGAAGATTTATGAACTATACGCTTATCACCGGAGCGTCGAGTGGGATCGGCGAAGCCTTTGCTCGGCGCCTCGCGGCCGAGAAACATAATCTCGTCCTTGTCGCGCGCTCCGGCGAAAAGCTTAAAGAATTGTGCGGCGAACTCACCGCCAAACATCAGATCACTTGCCAGTATTTTGCTATCGACCTTCTGGAATTCGAAGCAGATGTTCAGCTGTTCGATGAGACCGAAAAGAACGGATTAGAGATTGACTGGCTCATAAACAATGCCGGCTTCGGATCGTCCGGTGATTTTGCGAATCTCGATCTGGAGAAGGAGCTCGAGATAATCGATTTGAATATTTCCGCGCTGGTTGCTCTTACCCATCGATACTTGCAGAAAATGCGCGAACGAAAGGCAGGGACGATTATCAACGTTTCGTCCGCGGCAGGTTTTCAGCCGATCCCTTTCATGGCAACTTATGCGGCGAGTAAGGCGTTCGTCTCTTCCTTTACGGAAGCGATCGCGGAAGAGAACCGGCCGTACGGGATCAAGATCCTCGCGCTGTGCCCGGGCTCGACCAAAACAAATTTCTTTGTGGCATCGAATATCGAACGGCCTATTCAGGTAAAAGGGCAGCAGACGGTCGAAGATGTCGTCGACACAGCGATGAAAGCGATTGCCGGTAGTAGGACCAAAATCGTTTCGGGCTGGGCAAACTTTATCGGGTCCATCGCCGGGACACTTGTACCAAACTCGATCTCATCTCGCGTAATGGCAAAGGCCCTTCGGCCGAGACATCAGAAAACAGACGTATGAAGTTCACCGTACTCGGCAGCGGCTCTACGGGCAATGCGGTTCTCATTTCCACTGAGACGACCAATGTCCTCATCGACGCAGGCCTCAGCGCCCGTGAGATCGTACGCCGGCTGGCGATCGTCGGAGTGGATTGTGCCGACTTGGACGGCATCGTAATAACGCACGAACACAGCGACCATATCGGAGGACTACGCGCGCTCCTGCGGGCGGTTTGCTGCCCGGTCTTCGTGTCGCTCGTTACCGAAGATGCTTACTACTGGACACAGGCCGGCGGTGTGAAAGGTGACAGCGAAGCGACCAAAAGACGAGACGCGTTGAAAGACCGCACTGTGAAGATCGAATCGAGTCAGGAATTTCGAATCGGAGACATCGACTTCGAACCGTTCAGTGTCCCCCACGACGCCGTCGACAACTTTGGCTTCATCGCAAAGCACGCCGGCGTGAGATTAGCCACGCTTACCGATTTCGGCTGCTTCACGCCACTGATGAAGGAAAAACTGGACGGGTGCGACGCTATCGTCATCGAGTCGAACCACAGCCGCGACATGCTCCGCTTATGCCCGGTTTACAACTGGAGCTTGAAGCAGCGGATCGCGTCCCGCACCGGCCACCTCTCAAACGAAGACCTCGCCGACTGGCTAACGTTGGACTACGACGGCTCCGCGTCGCAGATCATTCTCGCTCATCTTTCTCAACGCGCGAATGAGCCGCATTTGGCTCTGCTGACCGCTCAAACCGCGCTTAGAATGCGCCCGCCTCTATTTCAAACGCAGACGAAGATCACGCTCGCAACTCACAAGGAACCGACTGCCTGGTTTGCGTTTTAAGCAAGCTCTGCGATACGGCTGCGGCGAGCAGCCGACCATGCCGCTATCAGTGCAACTGGTAAGCCGACAAGCAGTGCATGCCCGATCACGGAATTCAGAAAATTAGGTAAGTTATATGGCGAGACCGCTCCGATAGCGGAGAGAGGGACGACGACATATCTCATCACTAGATGGGCCATGACGCCGAAGATCAAACCCGAGACGACGGGGTGCCGAATCAGTAATGGAATTTTGCGCGCGCCGATAAAATAAACGGTGGCGATGCCAAACGAAATGATGAAGTGAAGGAAAATGCCGAGCAGGGCCGTCGCCCATCCTCCTGCGCGCGCCGCCTCGCTTCCCGACAGGCCCGACGAAACCCCTTGCCAGATTCTCTGAAACGGAGCCCCGCTGTAGAGCGCGAAAAACAGTGTCGCATCCAGGAAATCCAACACTCCGATTGCAAGCCCACCTAACAGGATAGTATCGAGGGCTCCTGGATATTGATCGCGTAAAGCGAGAGGTTCGGGCAGAGCATCTGCGTTCGTCATAGTTTTCCTTTTATGAGTTTCGATTAGTCATCCGCTTAGAAGGTTTGCTCAGCCCGATCTAGTCTGGGCAAAAACAAAAAAGGATAGATGGAACTTGTCCACCTATCCGACATTGGGAATTTCCCGAAAGCGTATCCGCCAGAATGGAAAACTACTGCACCGCGGCGGGGCCGGTGATCGCGCCGTTGACGGTGTTGCCGTCGACGGAGTTCTGGCCAAACGACAGAATGTTCGCGCCGGACAGGCCCGTGCCGTTGCCCGTGATCAGATTGCCGCCGATTCGAACGTTACCGCCGTTCGCTGCAAACACACCGGTCGTATTGTGCGAGATCTGATTATTCTGAGCCGACAGGTTAGAGGTGGCGCCGTCTGCTCGGAGACCCGTCCCGTTATTCGTGATCGTCGAGTCATGCACCGCACCTTTTGCCGACACTCCGAAGTTAATCGCGATATTGGTGAAGGCGAACAATGAGCTTCCCACCGCCACACTGGCTGATCCGGTGCCTGTCACGAACGTATTGATACCGTTGCCGCTAAGATTTCGGAAACTCGAGTTCCGTACGACGAGGCTGAATGCACCTGAGCTGTTCTCGATGGAGACGCCATGCTGGGTGAATCCGTTGCAAACGACTTCGTCTAAAGTAAGCTTGCCGCCCTGAATCATTCTCACGCAGTTAATACCGTTGCCGGCGCCGGCGATCGAGAGGCCACGCAGCCGCACATCAACTCCGGCGCCGTTCACGATAAGACCGTTCGTGAGAGATGCGAGGATGGAACCCTGCGTGTCTTCACAATCGATTGTGATCGATTTAGTAATAGTCACCGCACCGTATCCGCCCGGGTCGAGGCAGTTAATCTCACCGTTGGTAGCAGTCTTCGAAATTGCACCGGCAAATGTCTTACAAGGGGCTGTTCGGCTGCAGGGATTGGCGTCATCGCCAACGCCCGAAACCCACGTGCGTGTCTGCGCCTGGGCCATCGAAGCGAACGCGAAGACGAAAACAAAAAATGTAAATATCTTTATTGTCGATTTGAAACTATTCATGTTGGGAATCTCCTGAGTATTGAAAAGTTACTAATGTTGATCGGGCTGAGCGGCCAACTCCCGATCCGTTTCAGGCGAATAGTCCGACACGGTTCTCATAAAAACAGTCAATCCGCTGATGTTGCTAACTATTCAGGCATCTACTCTGTAGCAGTGCAGAAATTAACGCCTTCTTTTTACCCTTGTTTGTACTGCGTGAATAGGACGCTTAGGCGTGAACTGTTTTGCGTGAGCGGTAGAAGATTTTTTGACCCGATTCGGGGACTAGATATTTATATCCATTTGTCCGTCGATGGCAAGTGAGCCCTCGGCCTTTTGCAACACGCCGCGGAAGGTGATGCGGTGGATCGGGCAAGGTCCGTGGGCCCGTAGTGCGGCGTAATGACGCTTTGTCGCGTAGCCGACATGTTCCGAAAAGCCGTATTCCGGATAGTCGGTTTCGTAGGAAGCCATGAGCTCGTCACGGTAAGTTTTCGCGAGGATGGAAGCGGCGGCGATCGAGGCG
>JBDTMK010000005.1:0-23336 GCA_039934315.1 Pyrinomonadaceae bacterium
AAGCACGTGCGCGGGAAGCTCAGACGCTCGGCTTTAAGAAACTGATCGTGCCGGCGTCGAACAAGGTGGGTTTGGAAAAGCTTTTGGGCACCCGCGTTATCGGGGTGAAGAATCTTGAACAAGCCCTCGACGAATTGTTTTGACCGTGCTGAAGTAGAGGCATAAAGGGAGCCGCCTATCGGTCCTACGAAACCATTTCAAATAGCTGAGACGTTACTTCTTCTATCAATTACCCTCTCCATCTCCGCTCAAACATCGTCGAAAGACGACGCCGCTCTCACATCTCTGATCAGGCAAATGGCCACGTACCACATCACCTTCGACTCAGCGGGCCTCGATAAGATTTTCACGGCTGACTTTATCGAGATATCGCCGGCCGGCGAATTTGATCCGCATGATAAAGTTCTCGGCTTTTACACAGCGGAAAAGAAACCCGGATCTTCTACGATTCCGGCTATCGACGTCTCGGAGTTCTCGATTCGAAATTACGGAGAGGTTGCGATTGTGATCGCGAAACTCACTTACACAGTGTCGCCGACCATTCCTTCTCGAAGCATCCGCGCAACTTTTGTGTGTCGGCGCGAAAAGAACGCTTGGAAGATCGCGTCGTCGCAATACACCGCGGTTCGTCCACCGCGGCCGCCAAAAACTTAGTTATGGCCTCGTCGTCTTCATCTTCACGTTCACCGGTTCACGTCGTATACGGCGGAGCGAATCTTTACAAATCGAACACGCCATCGAAGCTTGGCAAGATCGCGCTCAGTTCTCTGAAGACCTATGCCCCGGATGTCGAAGAGTTCGCGGCGGCGACGGGATTGAAAGGTGATAAAAAGTTTCTTCAAACGATCTACAAGAAAACGATCGAGAAGCTCGAGCGCGAAGGCGTCGAGGATTTCCGGATCGACTTCGAAGACGGATATGGATTTCGTTCCGATGACGAGGAAGACGCCGATTCAGTTAAGTCATCCAACGAATTAGCAAAAGCATTTCTTTCAAATACGATCACTCCGTTCTGCGGCTTTAGGATCAAATCATTCGCACCCGAAACACATAGCCGTGCAGTCAGGACGCTGAATTTATTTTTCGAAACCTTCTTTAAGAAAACCAAGAACCGGCTCCCGGGGAATTTTGTTGTTACCTTGCCAAAGGTCTCGGACCAGAAAGAGGTCGCCGAGCTTTGCCGCAGGCTTACGCGAATCGAAAGCGACAATCGCCTTGCGCCGAACTCGATCGGCGTCGAGATAATGATCGAAACTTCGCGAGCCGTCATCGATGAAAAGGGCCGCGTCGCGATCGGCCAACTCGTCGAGGCCGCCGCAGGCCGCTGCTCGTCGGCGCACTTCGGTGCCTACGATTACACGTCCGCGCTCGGCATCTCTGCGGCGCATCAACATCTCCGCCACGAGGCCTGTAACTTTGCGCGGCAGATGATGCTCCTCACACTTGCGCCTTTGGGAGTGAGACTTGTCGATTCGGTCACGACGAAGATGCCGGTGCCGATCTACAAAGACGCAAAGCTTACAAGTGAACAGAAAGTTGCGAATCGCCAATCCGTACACGCCGGATGGCGTGAGCATTTTGAAAATGTGACGGCGTCGATGGCCAACGGTTTCTATCAGAGCTGGGACCTGCATCCCAATCAACTCGTCGCCCGCTACGCCGCCGTATATGCGTTCTTCTTAAAATCGCGCGATACGGATGCGGCCCGGCTTCGCGGGTTTGTCGAAAAAGCGACGCAAGCGAATCTCACGGGGAACACGTTCGACGATGCAGCATCGGCGCACGGCCTGATGAACTTTTTCAGATTAGGTTTGGATTGCGGTGCGTTCAGAGCGGCGGAAATAAAAAAGGCGACATCGCTGTCAGCCGAACAAATGAAAACGAAGAGTTTTTTTTAGTTTCGGGTTACTAGTTCTTTGTCCAACCACAAACTAGAAACGAGGAACTACAAATTAATTATTCAGACGACATCGCTTCGGTCAACATCTCTTCACGCTGATCGCGGGCGTTCACGAGCCGGGGCTCGGGCGGGAAGTTAAATGAGTTCGGTTCTTCGAAAGGAGAGACACTTAGAGGCACACCTTCGACATCCATTCGGTGCGCGATGATCTTCGAGACGAGATGTTGTTCGAACTGCGAGATGTTCAAAAACTTTACACCGATGCCGGTGTTCTCGAATCGGTAGACTGCCTTGCAGCTTAGCGGCAGACGGTTCTTATTCGGCAACTCGATCTCGATGCGAAACTCGTCACCGGAATAGATATTTTCTTCCCAGTCGGTGAAGCACCCGCCGACGCTGATCTGCTGGAGGAGTGTATGCTGTTTCTCACCGTACTTGGTGATGATGACCGCCGGAATATCCAATGAGAATCGGACGTGTTTTCTTTGATTGATCGACATCGGGTTGAAGAATGCAGGCTGCGGTGATGTCCGCGAGAGGCTGTTAGTATTTTAGCGACTCGCCCACCGTAAAGGCAACAAGTTTTTAGTGCACAGAAAAAGGCGAAGCCAGTAGGGACTTTCCCGCCTGCCTTCGCCTTTACGTTTTTACTTGCTTTTACGCAGTTACCGCTTTATCGCTGCCGCAGTATGCGTTAAACGCCTCGGTCAACGCGTCGGCGATGACCGCCGGAGGACGGCCTTCAAGATCGCGTCGCTCGAACAATTTCACAAGCTTTCCGTTCTTCAAAAATCCGATCGCGGGTGACGAAGGCATGTAGTCGGTGAAGTATGCGCGGGCGGTATCAGTTGCGTCAATGTCGGCGCCGGCAAAGACTGTGATCGACTTTTCGGGCTTCGCATCTGCATTCTGCAGAGCCATCGCGATCCCGGGACGTACGCCGCCGGCAGCGCATCCGCAAACCGAATTCACGACGACCATGACGGTTCCATCGGTGTTCTCGACAGCCGACTTCACTTCTTCAGACGTTTTCGTTTCTTCGATCCCAAGCTCCGCGAGTTCGGCACGCATTCCGTGGATCATTATTTCTGGATATGGCATAAAATCTTTCCTCTTAAAATCTTCTAAAAATACAGACAGGCTGAAACCTGACCTTTTGATCAAGTATCGGGTAATGGCCCGTGCCGGTCAAGCTGGTTTGCGTTCGATGCTATAGTGTCGCAGACAATGAACCCGAATAAACGACTCTTTCTTGTTCTCTGGCTTGCGGGGATTGCAGGCGTGCTTTCGTTTCTGTTCGTTGACATTACGGCGGTTGTCATGGCATTGCCGGTACCGGAAGGCACACCGCCGCCGGAGCTTCCGCCGCCCGCATTGTTAAAGCTCGCCGCAATAATTCAACCTGCGGTCCTCACGACGCTGGCGGTCGCTATCGGGATGTGGCTGGCTCCAAAGATCGGACTGCATTCTCCGGCCGCTGAAGCGTTCGCGGATCAGAAACCGGTCTGGCCCGCGTTGAAACCGCAGCTAATGCCGGGCATTGCAGCAGGCATCGCCTGTGGGATCGCGATCGTCGCAGCATGGGTTGTCGCTAAACCTCTAATGCCCGCGGAGTTTGTCACTCGGGTGCTTGAGTTCAATAAATTTCTCCCGCACGCCGTGCGGATTCTCTATGGCGGATTTACAGAAGAGATACTCTTGCGATGGGGCGTGATGACGTTTCTTGTCTGGCTGCTATGGAGACTATTTCAGCGCGGCCGGGGCGAGGTCCACGAAGCTTCCGTCATCATCGCTATCGTACTTTCCGCAATCGTTTTTGGAGCGGGCCATTTACCGATCGCCTCGGCACTGGCGGGCGGACTAACGCTTCCTGTTGTGATCTACGTACTCGTCGCCAATTCCCTCTTCGGCATCGTCGCGGGTTTCCTTTACTGGCGCCGAGGTCTCGAAGCCGCGATGCTCGCGCACATGTTCGCCCACGTCGTCCTCATCGCAGCTATCGAGCTTGCAGTGTGAGTTCGATTGCACGCACATCTCCTGTCTCCTGTCTCCCGTCTCCTGTCTCCTGTCTCCTGTCTCCCGTCTTAGCCGTCCATGGCTCGCTGATTGCACCAAAACCGTGGATTAGTCGCGCCCATAAGTCGGGCATAATAACAAAGGGAGCCTTTTAATATGCGAATTATCACAATATCGACGATGGTTCTTGCCATCGGTCTATTTTCAATTGGGTGCAATACCGACCAAACACAACAGCTGCCGACCGAGCAACCGTATCGGAATGATGCAGCCCTACCTGGCGAAAACGAGGGTGACGAGTACTGGGCCAAGGACAACCTTGATCTCGAACGCGTCGGAAATCTGATCGAACGGTCCGATAACCCACAGCAGTTCGAGGGGTATCTGAACCAACCGAACGGGATCAACAATCTCGATTTGAACGACGACGGATACGCGGATTACATCAGCGTCGAAGAGTTTGACGATCGCGGCGATGGCCAACGCGGACTTTCTCTCTTTTCACGTTTCGGCCCCGGTCTCATCCAGGAAGTGGCTACGATCTTCTTGTACCGTGACGGTCCGAACTATCCAGGTGCGCGGGTTCTCGTGAATGGCAACGACCAGCTCTACGGAGATAACAATTATTATGAGACGAACTGGCTCGACCGGTCTGTTCCGCTTGTGAGCACACTCTTCGGCAATCATGATCGTTATCGTTCGCCTTATTACTACGATAACTATCCGAGCGGCTACCAAACTTATCAGATCGTCGATACGCCGTATTATCGATCACGGATCCAGCAGATCTATCCACAACCGGTGTTCGTATATACAAAGTCACCGACCTGGGTAAACAACATCAAGATCAAATCGCCGAACAACGGCCTGCATCTCGGTCAGATCAAGGCCCGGGTCGTTAAGCCGACCAACGATCAGGCAGAATTCTGGAAGACCTATGCTCGCAAATCCCATGGAGCGAAAGGCGGCAATAATATCTACGGCGCCAAAGGCGACGACAAACCCGGACGTGACAATCCCCCACGCAGCGATCGCGGCGATGAACGCGGAAACCCCGGACGGGACGACCGCGGGGCACAACGTGGTAATCCGAACAGACCAACGGGCGGACAGCCCGACCATCAGGGCGGATCACCAAAAGTAGCTAATCCTAACCAAGGCCAAAAACAAGGTGGCGGTAACCCGAACAAGGGCGTCGGCGGCAATCCGAATAAAGGCGGTGGCGGCGGCAACCCGAACAAAGGCGGTGGCGGCAAAGGCGGTGGTGGTAACGGCGGAGGCAAAGGCAAAAAAGGCTAATCTCTGAAGACGGGAGACAGGAGACAGGAGACAGGAGACAGGAGGAGAACAGGACACTGAACTTCTTGTCTCCTCTCCGTCTCCTGTCTCCCGTCTCCCGTCTCCCGTCTCCCGTCTCCCGTCTCCCGTCTCCCGTCTCCGTCTCCTTCCCATTCCTGCAACATTCAAACCGATAGAAGCGTAAGGTTCCCGGAAGAGGGTCATTATGTTTTGTCCAAAATGCGGATCGCAGAATTCTGATGAGACAAAGTTTTGTCGGGGATGCGGAGTTGACCTGAGTAGCGTGCTCGCGTTGGTCGAAGGAAGAGAGGTCGCTCACGTCCCGTCCTACGCAGAGAAGCACATCGATCTTTTTAGCTCGGCACTGCGGGGGCTGATCACCGGTTTCGGTTTTCTGATTGCGGGGGCAGTAGCGCTCGGGATCTCGCCTCGGCTCGCGGTACTGACTATCTTCGCGCTTGCCTTCGCTTCATTTTTTATTGGCACCGGCGTTGCGCGTCTCTTTCAAGCAAGGGCGTTAAAGCGGCTCGGCATGCTGAAAGTAAATGAACGATCAGCGCCAACTCTCACGCCCGGCGAAACGGAATACATTTCGCCTTCGCGATCGATCTACGACACCGAAGACCTCCTCACGCCTCGCAGCGTGACCGAGCACACAACGACGCATCTTAAGATGGAACCCGACACCGCTAAGCGGGACTGAAATTTTTTGCAATTTCTTTCCTTCGATCAAACGCGGCCGCATCAGATCGCACTTTTCGCAAAACCAAATTACGGAGCGGCTCGGGAGTATACCGAAACCGCTACTTACGTTTGATCATAAACAGCGGTGCGTTTTTCTTTTCGCTCGACGCGTAGATTGTCACTCCATCGCGGCCGTACGAGACTCCTTCGCCCTGCTTGCGGTCACCGAGATCCACAACCCGCGGCGTTTGCGTCCAGATCGCCTCCGGATCAGAGGCACCTTCAGGGAGAACGAGTTCGTAACCGCCTTTCAGATCGCAGAGGATAACGCGCTTTCCGTCGGGCGATATCGAGCCGTCCGTCAGTAACCCCTCGTGCTTCGAACGAACTGAGATGTCAGCCACCTTTTCACTCCTGACCACGGCGTCCGAACCAAACTCGGGCTTCATCCTGAATACGCCGGCCGGACCATTCTTCTTTTTCGTAACAACGTAGATGATGCCGGTCCACGGGTACACCAGAATCGTCTCGGCGTTATTGCTGCCGGCCGGGTAGCTGAATTTCATAGATTGCGCCGGCTCTGTCCGCATCGGGTTCGCAATGTTTGAACGCGCGGTTTCCGCGGAAGGAGTCGGCTCCGGCACGCGGTATACCTGAAGCTGGGTACGAACTTCATCGTTATCGCCAATGTCGCCGATGATGAGAAAACACTTTCCCGCCGAGTCCTTAAAAGTTGCGATCGATTCCCAGTCGATATTCTCCGCGTTCTCGACCCTCCACGTCCCGAGATGCTTCCCCTCCGGACTCACGGCAAAGATGAATGGACCGTTTCCGCCGTCATTGTGTGTCCACAGAACATCCTGGCATTCAGACGCGGTAAGACCGCTGCTCTCTTTTAAATCGTCGATCTCGACGCGCCCGGCAACGACCGGGCTCTCATAGTCGCCGGAGGTCATTTCTGCGGTCATCATTTTAACGCCGCAGCCCCAAGCGAGCGTTCCAATAACGACACAAACAAAGACAGTGATACTACGAGAAATTATGATTACAGCGTTACGCATAGGTGGATTTTAACATCCGGGTATTTTAGCCGGAAGTCAGGAACCTTACGCTTCGCACGCATGTAACAGCTTGCATCGAGGCGGAAATTAGAAATACTAACGGCATGTATTGTCCCAACTGCGGCCAGGAACGAATCTCAGAAGTGACCAGCTTTTGCTCGCGATGCGACTATCTGCTGACCGGAACGGCAAAGCTCCTCAGAACTGGGGGCGCAGCGCCGACGGCGACGAACAGCGGCGACCCATCGCCAAGGTCGCGTGGCGTTCGGATGGGAATCTTCATGTTCCTGCTTATGTTCGTCATTGCCCCGATCATCGGCCTCATCGCAACCTTCGGTTTGCGCATGGAGCCTTGGCCGGTAGGGATAGTAGTGGCGGTACTGGGTGTCGGTGGAATCTTGCGGATAATTTATGCTCTGATGTTTGAATCAAAAACGATCGCCGCCCTTCCGCCCGGCCCGGATGCTCGTGAACTGGATCCTGCCCAGGCTGGTTTCTCGACCTCGGCTTTGCCGCCCCAACGAGACGTGCCGGCATCTCAATACGCCGCTCCGTCATCGCCGGCGTGGCGAGACGAAAAAACACACGAACCCACAAGCGTCACCGACCACACGACAAAATTACTTGAGAAAGAACAGTAGTCAGTGGTCAGTGGTCGGTGGTCAGTGGTCAGTAGTCAGTAGAGGTTTTGACGCGAAGCAGAACCGGCTTCTGAGTTACGTAGTAAGATAATTCCATGGACGATAAGTACAACGTAACGAAAAAAAAGAAGCCGGAGACGAAGCAGGAGATCATCGCGGAGCAAATAGAAGAGCTTGTTAAACGTCGTGACAAGATCACGAACCTCGCGGAGAAGGAAAAGCTCAATGCCGAGATCACGAAGCTGTTCGCGCAGTATCAGAGACTGAAGATCTGAGGACCCTACTCAGGGGTCAGTGGTCAGTGGTCAGTGGTCAGTGGTCAGTGGTCAGTAGTCAATCACACCGTCCGCTTGAGCGGCGGCCCATTCTCGAATCCCCCCCCCCGATACAACCAAAACAAAATCACGCCGCATCTCACGCCACAGAAAGGCACAAAATTACTAAACTCCATTTCTCTAGTCGCAGGTAACCGGCATGAAATTCAGGCTACTGGTTCTCTTCCTATTACTATTCGTGTGCGCATTTTCGGTGGCCGCACAAACCGTGATCGAACCCGAATCTTCGGTCCTTATCAACGAAAAAACGATCGATGTTTCGCTTGTGATCGAAGCGAGCAAGCGTTCCCCAGGCACTCAGGTGGACCTGCGAATTCTCGATCCTAACGGCGTTGTGCGCGCGTCGGCATCTCAGCAGTTGGCTCTCGCCGCGGGAAAAAAGAAGTACAAGGTCTCTTTCCCGGCCGGCGAGATCATGAGCAAGGCGAGCGACGAGATCGCTTGGTGGCGTGTCGACTATCGCGTCGGAGATGCGCACGGAATCGCTTCGCTTTCCGAACTTCTTCGCGACGATTTCGATCTCCGCGCCTCGGCCTTCCAACGCGTCATCCCGGGCGAAGCGATGCGTGTTCGAGTGCGATCGCTCAATCCATTTACCGAACAAGCTGTCAAAGGCGTCACCATCAACGCCGAGCTCGTCCTTAGTCTCGACACCGAATCCGACGACGATGAACTCAAGCTCAAGGGGACCGCGCGTACGGACGGAGACGGTTTCGCGATGATCGATTTCAAGATACCGTCTGATCTCAGGCTCGACGACGACCCGAAGATCAAGATCACCGGCCAGAAGAACGGAGTGATCCGAAAGATTGAAGAGGATCTGGACGATGAGGATATGGATGGATCGGTCATCCTCACCACCGACAAGCCGCTCTACCAGCCGGGTCAGGCCTTTAACGTGCGCGGGCTTCTTCTGGATCCAAATAACACTGTCGTCCCAAATTACGAACTTGAGTTCAAGATCGAGGATGAAGATGACACGGTCGTCTATCGCCAGACTCTTAAAACGTCTGCGTTCGGGATCGCGGCCATTACGTGGCAGATCCCGGATAACGCGAAGCTCGGTAACTACAGGGTGGTCGTCGAAGCTGACGACGATCTCGACGAAGACCAACTCCAGTTCAAGGTGTCGCGGTATGACCTTCCGAATTTCTCCGTTAGCACAAAGGCCGACAAAACCTATTACCTGCCGTCCGACACAACGGCGAACATTACGATAAGCGCTGACTATCTGTTCGGGAAGCCGGTGACGAACGGCAAAGTTCGGGTCGTACAGGAAACCGAGCGGCGATGGAATTATCGGGAGCAGAAATACGACGTCACCGAAGGGGCAGTGATCGAAGGTTCTGCTGACTCGACCGGAAAGTTTATCGCGACGTTGGACCTTAAGAAAGACCTTGCGGAATTAAAGGCTAGCGAGTGGCGCCGATTTAACGACATTTCTTTGGCGGCATACTACACCGACCTTTCGACGAACCAGACCGAGCAACGGCGCTTCGACATTCGGCTAACGAAGGAGCCGATCCACATTTATTTCATCCGACATGCGAACCAGCATCCCGACCTGCCGCTCACTGCTTATGTTTCGACATTCTACGCCGACGGCACGCCGGCGCTTTGCAATGTGGAGATCAAGGATTCGAAAGAGGTTGTAACGCGCTTCAAAACGAATTCGCTGGGTGCGGGGAAATTCGAGATCGACATCCCGAACGAAAACGTCAAGGGTTCCAGTTATGAAATCCGCGTCACCGCCCGTGATAAGAAAGGCCAACTCGGGACATTCGACGAATCGTTTGACCTCGATCGCGACGACGCGCTGCAGATCCGGACGGACAAAGCCGTATATAAGCCGGGCGAAATTATGGAGATCGATCTGCTTGCAACTCAGCAGGCAGGCTATGTCTACGTCGACATTGTAAAAGGATGGGTCCCGGTCGAATCGAAGGTTGTCGAGCTGCACGACGGAAAGGCCCACGTCATGATCCCGTATAGGACGTCGTTTAAAGGCGATCTCATGATCGCCGCGTATACCGACAAGGAGACGCATCGTTGGTCCGATGACAAGATGCGAGCGCTCCGCGGCGTCATATTTCCCAAACAGCAAAATCTCGTGATCAATGCGAGCTTCTCGAAGAAGGAGTACCGGCCGAGCGAGGATGCGACGGTAAAATTCTCGTTGCTTGACGGATCGCGCAAACCTGTCGAGGGCGCGATCGGACTTGGAATCTTTGACAAGGCGATCGAGGAACGCGCCCGGACAGAGTCCGAGTTCGGATCGAATTCATATAGTCGCTTCTATCGCCTGATGGGTTACGACCGCTCATTCGGAAGCATCAGTCTCAAGGACCTCAACGATCTCGATCTTTCACGCCCGATCGCTCCGGAGATCCAGCTCGCCGCCGAGATCATGCTCGCCGGCGGCTGGTATTATCCGTCGGTCTATCACAGCGGTAATCATGACACGGACGCCACGGAGCTCTACCGCGCTATTACAACCGCACAGGCCAAGCCGCTTCTGAATGCGATGAAAACGCAGTTCAAAAAAGATGGCGATCACCCCATCGACAAAGCCTCTCTCTTCCGGGTCCTGGCGAAGAATGGAATCGATTTTTCGCAGCTCCGCGATCCCTGGGGCAACCCTTATTCTGCGAATTTTTCTGTGAACAGGACGCAGGATGTCATAGCCCTAAAGTCGTCTGGCCCGGATGAGAAACCGGGAACGGTGGATGACTTTGAGATCTTGACTTCAGAGTTCAGTTATTTTGCGCGGACCGGAGCTTCCATCGACACCGTCGTCTTCTCATATCACGATCGAACGGGCGGATACGTGCGAGACCTGCAAACCTTAACATCGGAACTTTCGCGAACCGGTATCGATGGCTCTTACACAAAAGACCACTGGAACCGCGATTACCGGATCACGTTCGAAGTTTCAGGACGAAATTATCTGATACGAATCTGTTCGAACGGTCCGAATGGGATTTACGAACCGGACAAGTACAACAGCGATGATTTTGAGGTTTGGAGAACATGGATCGACTATTTCTCAAAGCCTGAGAGCGAAATCAACCGGGTTTTGAGTGACGAGTTCAATCTGAAAAAGAAACCCTTCCCGCGCAGCGAAGCAGAGTTTACAGAAGTGCTTCGTCGCGGCGGCATCGACATCTCGTCGATCAAAGACGGCTGGGGGCGGCCCGTCTATGTTCGGGCCGCTATCGAGACGCGGTATTCAGACAAGACAAAAACACAGAACGGCAAAACAACGATCACACCCGTGACCGAGGAGCTTATGAGCTTCGGGCTTCGGAGCAATGGGCCGGATCCGGGCAAAGCTTCCGACGCTGTCGATCTTGCCTATTTTTCGGCCGCCATCACCGCGGCCCATAAAGGAAACGGTTTCTCAAAAGCCGAAGTAACGACAACCGTGTTCTCGGGAGCGAAAGGCGCAATAACGGGGACGATCACTGACCCAAACGGCGCAGTTATACCGGGTGCCGAAATCACGGCGACGGACGAGTCCGACGAGTCGAGAACGTTATCGACCAGATCCGACGACGAGGGAAAGTTTCTACTGGGAAATCTACCGTCCGGCAGATACAGGATTCGAATCTCCTCTGCCGGTTTCGCAAACTACGTTCAGGCGAGCCTCCAAGTAAGATCGCAGTCCCTTATCGAAGTAAATGTGAGCTTGTCGCCGGCAGGAGTGTCACAAACCGTTGACGTCGTCGCGTCTGCTGAAATTGATCAATCAACGAACACTACATCGGCAAATATCACGACGAAGACCGTAACAAAGTTCAAGGTGGACTTCCCTTACAACGAACAAACTTCGACGCCGCGGCTGCGTGAGTATTTTCCGGAAAGTCTTGTCTGGCAACCCGAACTGCTGACCGACAAAAAAGGGAAAGCGGAGTTCAACTTTAAAATGGCGGACAACATCACGACCTGGAAAATGTTCGCCATCGCTTCGAACAAGAAAGGTAAGGTCGGCATTGTCGAAAAAGAGATCACCGCATTCCAGTCCTTCTTCGTCGATCTCGATCCGCCCAAATTCTTAACGGAGGGTGACGAGATCCATTTGCCGACGCAGGTTCGAAATTACACCGAGCAGAAACAAAGGGTCGACGTGACGATGGACAAGGCCGACTGGTTCACATTTCTCGGCGACATCGGAAAGCAGCGTGTCGATGTCGCGACTGGCGGAAGCCAAAACGCCGTGTTCGGGTTCAAAGCTGTCACACCTATCACGGCCGGCAAGCAGCGAGTGACGGCGATCGGACAGTCGGATTCCGACGCGATCGAAAAACCGATAACGGTTCGGCCGAATGGGGAAGAGATCGTTCAGACCGACTCAAAGGTTTTCGCCTCATCGGAAAAGTTCCAGATCGATTATCCCGCGAACGCGCTCGCAAACACGCAAAAAGCGGAGCTGAACATATATCCAAATCTGTTCTCGCATGTCGCCGAATCAGTCGAAGGAATGCTCCACCGGCCCTACGGCTGCGGCGAGCAGACGATCTCATCGACATATCCGAATCTTATGATCCTTAAGTTCGTGAAAACGGATTCGGCTCTTCGTAAGAAAGCGGAAAAATATCTGCAAAAAGGTTACGAGCGCCTCACCGGTTACCAGATCGCAGATGGCGGGTTTACTTACTGGGGCGGAAAGGACACTTCCGACATCGCTCTGACCGCTTACGCACTTAGGTTTTTGAATGATGCGAAAGAGTTCATTGAAGTAGATGAGGACGTGATACGCCGCGCCGAAAATTGGTTGATAGCCCAGCAGAGGGCGGACGGAAGTTGGACAAGACTTTACCGTTGGGAGACCGTCGAAGATCGTTCCCGAAGCAAACTCATTACGACGTACGTCGCACGTTCTTTAGCTATGAGCAATCTCGTTCCGGCCGGTGCCGCGTCAAAGCCCGCGGGCATCCGGGATCAGGCGCTCGCGAAAGGTTTGACGTATTTAAGAACTCGTAATGCGGAGATCGATGAACCTTACGCGCTGGCTTTGCTCGGGCTCGCATCTCTCGACTCGGGCGACCCTGAGACAGCAAAAGAGATCGCATCGCATCTCGAGAAAATGGCGATCGCGGAAGGTTCCAGTGTGTATTGGAAGCTCGAAACGAATACGCCGTTCTACGGATGGGGCACTGCCGGGCGTATTGAGACGACGGCGCTCGTCGTGCAGCTGTTGACGCGCGTCGCAAAGTTGGATTCGAAGCCGACGGGTGACATTGCCTCGAAGGGTTTGATGTTCCTGCTAAAGAACAAGGACCGTTACGGTGTTTGGTATTCGACGCAAACGACCATCAATGTGCTGGACGCGTTCCTCGCGATACTCTCAACCGACAGTCCGGCCAAACCACAGATGATCCAGGTCGCCATTAACGGCGTGAATATTCCCGATATCGATGTACCGGCCGAGCGCCTGGATCCGATCAATGTCGACCTCACCGGCAAGTTGTCCGCCTCATCCAATGCGATCGAGGTGCGTTCATCATCGAGCTCACCCGTAATGGCGCAGGTCGTCGCCACGCACTATATCGACTGGCGGGCCTCGCAGACCTCAAACGTATCCGCCAATGCTTCGCGCGCCTTGAGGCTCGACTACAAATGTGACAAGCCCGCGGCCGCGATCATGGAAGAAGTATCGTGCTCCGTCGAAGCAGAGAGGATTGGTTTTAAAGGATACGGAATGCTCCTCGCCGAGATCGGTACGCCGCCGGGAGCCGATGTTAGCCGCGAGTCGCTCGAGACGGCTGTGAAGAACGACTGGAGCCTGAGCCGATACGACATTCTTCCTGACCGCATCGTTCTGTACATGTGGTCGAAAGCCGGGGGGACAAAGTTCAATTTCAAATTTAAGCCCCGCTACGGGATCAACGCGCAGACACCGGCGTCGATCGTGTACGACTACTACAACCCGGAGGCATACGCGACCGTGGTGCCGTTGAGATTCAATGTTAGGTAGATCGGTCGAAGCGGTGCAAACCAGAAACTTTACCGGCTCGGGTCTCGGGTGCTATAACTTAGAGGTCAACTCGTTTACCGACACCCATATGAAAAATCTACTCCTTCTTCTTGCCTGTTTTCTTCTTTTTGTTTCGTTTGCATATGCACAGAAATCTTCGATGGAATACCTGCAGGACGGCAGTGCTCTCTACATGAACCGCGACTACAAGGGCGCGATCAAGCCATATCAGAAGGCGCTCGATCTCGAAAAGAAGGAGCGCAAGCTTGAAAGGCAGTGGTGGATCGCGCTCGTCGATAACCTCGGGATGGCTTACGGTATGACGGGCGACATCAAATCGTCATTTGCCGTCTTCGAATACGGCGTCTCGGTCGAGCCGACCTATCCTCTCTTTTATTACAATATGGCGTGCGGATATGGCGAGCTCGGCGACGAGGAAAACGCCATCAAATGGCTGCGTCCCGCATACAAGTACAAAGCCAACATGATCGCTGGCGAGCGATTCCCAAACGCGGAGACAGACAGCTCGTTCGCGAAATTCCGCGACAGCGAGAAGTTCAAGCAGGCACTTGCCGAAATGAAAAGCGAGAAATAGACATTGTTCGTCGCTTCATCTGAAAGTCGGATGCATGGTGGCACCGTCCCGGCAACAAACTACGTTGGTAATATAGTCTTCAATTCCCAGTCGATATCCGCGTACGCGTCCTCACGTTTGATAAGCAGCCAGTTATTCGATTTTGGATTGCGGATTTTGGATTTTGGATTTGAAGACATCTTCACCAGAATGAAAGCGCCTCGAACCTTCTTACCGAGAAACGTGAACTCGATGCGGCCCTGATCGTATTGCAGCTGCGGGTCAACGAGGGTCTCGTACTTTCCGCTGTCCCAGATGCGGACCTCGCCGGCGCCGTAAGTTCCCTCCGCTAGCCTGCCTTCGAATTTGAAATAGTTGAGACTGTGATCCGGCACCGCGACGGCCAGACGTTTGTCATCCGGGTCCATTGAGGGACCTTTCGGCACCGCCCAAGACCTCCCGATTCCACCGATCTCGAGCCGCAGGTCGAAATGCAAACGGGTCGCGTGATGCTCGTGAATCACGAACCGTTTCTTGATCGGTTTCTGTTTCGTGACCGCATTGCGAGGAACTTTAAGGACACGCATATGAAGTTTATAATACTAGTCATGACAAATCTGCTGCGTACGTTTTTTATCGTTGGCGCGTTTTTTGTCGCGGGCAGCGCGCAAGTTAACGTACCTGCGGGTCCTCAACCGACGCTGATCAGCGCGCCGGATCCGGTCTATCCGAAGGATGCGAAGGGGGCCGGTATCGGGGGCCGAATCACCGTGCGGGTGACGGTAAGCGAAACCGGTGAGGTGCTGTCTGTCGATAATGCGACGGGACCGGCGGAATTGTGCAAAGGCTCTCGTAGCGATCCGCGACTTAAGGCTCTTCGGGATTCGGTCGTCGCGGCCCTCGGGAAAGCAAAGTTTTCGCCAGCACTGAAGGACGGAAAGCAGGTAAAGTCTTCCGTCTGGCTCGGCTCGACGTTCGACCCGTCCGCGGGCGAATCATCCGCTGCACCGGAAAATAAGAAGCTGGTTGCGGTTGGATTTGTGACCGGCAAGGCATTGCGGATGCTGAAACCCGAGTATCCCAGCTCCGCGCGGCCGACGCGCGCGAGCGGAGGCGTTCCCGTCCGGGTAGTGATCGACGAAAGCGGCGACGTTTTTACCGCCGAAGCGATAGGCGGTCATCCGCTCCTGCGCTCGGCCGCAGTCGATTCGGCGTGCAAGGCGAAATTCTCTTCAACGGAGATCGACGGCAAGGCCGTGCGTATCACCGGAGTCATTACGTACAACTTTACCCCTAATTAAGCTGGTCATTCAGCCTACCAATACAATTATATTCATCGCCTGCTATCTCCGGTTCCCGATCAGCACGAACGGGGACCAGAAGTACGGCTGTGAGAACGGAGCGTTCGGGTCGCACTTGAACTCGGTTTGTTTCGGGCCGCCCGCAAAAGTCTCGGCGCGACAGCCGTTCGATGTGCCGCTCGATTTGATCTTTCCGTCGATCATTTCTTTCTGCGCGAGGCGGATCGCTTCGGCTTTGTTCATGGTCGGGTTCGCTTTCTTGATGCGGTAAAACTCGGTCATGAAAAGCGATGCACTTTCGTCAGCGGAAGCGCAGTGGTCGAAGTGGCTCTGTACGACGCGGACGGAACGCTGCGAGCATCGGAGGTCTTCTCGTACCACACAGGCTTTCGCAAATTCAAAACCAACGCAAAGCACCCGCGACTCTAGGTCAGTGCCGGGTGTCGATGGGTATGAGGTCGTCGGCGGATCCGGCAAGCTCGACGAAGCTGATGGGAACGATCAGCGGCTTGGGTGAAACGTCTCCGCTCCGAAATGCGGCGATGGCGGTCACGATATCTTTTCCTTTCTTTGCTCCAAATCTTTTCACGTAAAACTCTCGATCTAGATCTGCGATCGCCCTCAGAGATCCAGCCTCACGCAGCAGCTCCTGTCGTTCTCGTTCGTTAAGCGAAGGGGCCATCGCTGCGAGCTCATAAAAATGCATCATGTCGCGGCCGAGGCGATGGGTCGAGTTTGCTAGAGCGTGGGCATCGTCCCGCAATCGCTGAAGCAGATGAAAGGCCGCAGCGTCGCGGTCGAATTCGATTCGCCGGCCATCGTCGGTCAGGAAGTGCGAGATCGATGTGTGCTTGCCCTTCGGCTTCACCGCGGCGATTGCCCGCGGGGGCTGATCGAGATCATTGATAGCGGCCAATGCCGCGTTTAACTGAGGAAGGCCGCCATCGATGACGATAAGGTCCGGCGCCGTGCGCGGCACTCGGTCCGCGACGAAAGCACGCAAAGTTTCCAGCTCGCTTTCCCGGTCTGAAACCCAGTGAGCATACTCGTCGTGAATTTCATATCCGTCCTTCCACACTGAAACGCCCGCGGCGAAACCCGTAGCGGAAATGTGTGCGGCATCGAAAACTTCAATTCGAGATGGCGGCACGTCGAGCGCAAATATCTGCGCGAGCGATCTCTTTATCGCCGCCGCGTCCGGTTTGTCAGACTTCGCTTCCAGCTCCAACCGATCTCGTGTGCGATCGAGAGCTCTCGCCGTCGTAACCCGCGGACTCGCTCCTGTCGCGAGGACAATATTCAATTTCCTTCCAAACTTTTTCCCAAGTTCTTTTGCCAACACCGTGCGTCCGTCGAAATCCTTCGATACGCGAATCTCGCGCGGCAGATGAAACCGGTAGAACTGTGCGATGAGATCCGCCAGAACTTGCGTCGAAGGTGTCTTGGCTTGCATTGCGAAACTGTAAACGATCTCTCCCAGCGTTCGACTCCGGCGCTGGGAAATGATGATCACCGAGATGATGCCGTCGTTTTCTATTAATTCGAATGTGTCGACCGTGTCGTCGAGCCAAACGCGCCACCGCGCGTTCGACCAAAAATTCTCAACCTTCTGAAGCATGTCCCGAAAGTATGCAGCGGTCTCAAAATCGAGATCACTGGCAGCACGCTCGATCTTCTTTGTTATCGCCGCCAGAAAAAGCTCGCGCTCATTTCTAAGGAAGAGGCGAACGAAACCGACAAGTTCTGCGTAGCTATCCTCGTCGCACAAACTTGCGACACACGGAGCAACGCACCGCTTCGCGTAATACTGCGTGCACGGAACCGGAAAACTCCCGTCGATGGCAATCGTGCAGGTCCGCAGACGAAACGTGCGGTTTAGAAAGTCGATCAGGATGCGGACCGATGTTCGATTGAGAAACGCTCCGAAATACTCGTCACCGTCGTCTTTGAGGATTCGCGTCGCCAAAGCCCTTGGGAACCGCTCATTGGTGAGTTTGATATGGGGATATACCGCCGCACTGGCGATTGAGAATTGGATCTCTTTGATCATTGCTCAAATTTCAGGAGCGGGGGCAAGCCCGCCTTCCGGACTTGCGAATGTAACAACTTCGCTCGGTTGCCTTTGAACGATCTTGCTATGAGAGCGGTCAATTACATACGCAAGTCCGGAAGGTGGGCAAGCCCGCGCTCTTTCCTTCCCGCCGCTCTTTATTTACGCCCGCTCTTTCTTTATCCGCGGAAGCTATCGAGCATTTCATGGATCGTTTCGATGGAGTCCGCCTGCTCTATTGTCTTGTCATCTCGAAATCGCAAAATTCTCGGAAAGCGAACCGCGACCCCCGATTTATGACGCGTTGATTTCTGTATCGCCTCAAACGCGATCTCGAAAACCAGTTCCGGCTTTACGCTGCGAACGGGCCCGAAAGTTTCTATCGTGTTCGCCCTCACAAATTTATCGACCACGCGGATCTCTGCATCCGTCAATCCCGAGTAGGCTTTCGCGAACGGAACAAGCTCGCCGGAGCGCCAGACCGCGAAGGTATAGTCGGTAAAAAGATTCGATCGCTTACCGCTTCCCTTTTGAGCATAGATCAGCACGGCGTCGATCGTTAGCGGATCGATTTTCCATTTCCACCAGTCGCCCCGATGTCGTCCCGTTCGATAGGGCGAGTCTCTGCGTTTGAGCATGAAGCCTTCGACGCCGAGACTGCGACTCTCTTCGCGCCGTTTGCCCAGGTCGTCCCAGTCGGCAGCTTCGACAGTTTCCGTTATCTGAAAAATGTTTCGCACTTCAGGCTCGAGCGAATCCATCAGGCGTTCGAGCATTTCGCGCCGCGTTCGAAAATCAAGAGAGCGAATGTCGTTACCGTCGAGCTCAAGCAGATCGTAAACCTGCAGGATCACCGGGACTTCGGACAGGATCTTTGCCGATATATTTTTGCGGCCGATCCGGCGCTGCAAGTCCGTAAATGGCAAAACGCGCTCGTCGATCCATGGCAAGACCTCGCCGTCAAGAACGCTTCCGTCAGGAAGAGTGCGTGCCGCATTTGCGATCTCGGGAAAGCGATCGGTTATGAGATCTTCGCCGCGCGACCACATGAAGACTTCGCCTTTGCGTTTGATCACCTGGGCGCGGATCCCGTCCCACTTCCATTCGGCCTGCCATTCCGAAATGTTGCCGAGATCTTGAGGCATGCCGTCGATCTGATGCGCCAGATGGAACGGAAACGGGCGGGCGATCGGAGTCTCGTCGCTGTCGAGCTCAGGTTTCAGCAGGCCGTCAAGGAATTCAGGCGTTGGTTCCCAGTCGCCCATCGCGCGATGGGTAATGATGTCGACAGGCAGCTCGGATAGTTGAGCAAGCGCTCGAACCACTAGTTGCTGTGACACCCCCACGCGGAACGCACCGGAAATAAGTTTGTTGTAAACGAGGCGCTGCGAGTAATTCATTTCCGACCAGGCCTTCATGACGGCAGCTTTCTGTGTGGCTTCCTCGCTGCCGCGGAGAGGCAAGAGCTCCTGCTCGACAAGAACGTGCAGCGGAGTGTCGTCCATCTCGGCGTTATTCGGAATCAATAGTGCGGTTGTCTCGGAACCATCACCGACGGTGTCACGCGATTCGAGATAAAGCCATTCAGGAATTCCGGACATCTCGATTGCCCACTCCCGGAGAAATTTAGACGGTACGATCTGCCGCGGCTTGCGCCCGGACAAAAAATAAAAAGCCCACGCCGCATCCGCCTTCTCGGCGCGGTCGAAATAGAACCGCATCGCCTCGACCTTTTCGTTGGTCTTATTGGTCTGGTCCAATTCGACGTAAAGCTGAGTGAACAGTTTCATCTGTCTTTTCTATTTCGCGACAAAGTGAAAACTGAAAAGTGAATTCTCGCCGCGATTTCACTTTTCAGTTTTCACTTTGTTTGAAGATTCCTTCGCCGATGAAGGCTCGCTCTCCTCATCGACCATATCGCCCGCGGCCTCGTCACCGACAAATTGAGTTTTGAGCGGCACCGCATGCATTCCCGTTTCATTGAGATAGCGGACCACTTCCGCCGCGAATCCGTGCGTCACATAAACCGTCTCGGCTTCCGTCGCTCTAACTGCAGTGAGCAGCTCCGGCCAGTCGGCGTGATCCGACATCACGAAGCCGCGGTCGACAGCACGCTGACGGCGGGCACCGCGGACCATCATCCAGCCCGAAGCGAATCCCGTCGATTGAGTCCCGAATCGCCGAAGCCAGGTCGACGTCTGGGCGGAAGGCGGAGCGATAACGAGTGAGCCCGCAAATTCCTTCTTACCGGAAACGCTACCGGCGTATGTCGTGTCGGGAAGATCGACGCCTTCTTCTCTATACGCCTGTGTCAGACGCTCAACGGCGCCATGTGTGAAGATCGGGCCGATATTTCGATCGATACCACTCATCACCCTCTGCGCCTTCCCGAGCGCATATGCGAACAAAACCGAGGCCTTTCCTTTTTCGGCGTTTCTGCGCCACCAGCCGTTTATCTCATCGAAGATCTGAGTCGTTGGAGGCCAGCGGTAGATCGGTAAACCAAATGTCGCTTCGGTGACGAAGTGATGACACTTGATCGATTCGAAAGGCGCGCAGGTCGCATCCGGTGTTAATTTGTAATCGCCAGAAATGACCCAGACCTCGCCTTTGTATTCAACGCGCACTTGCGCCGATCCGAGAATGTGCCCGGCCGGATGAAAAGAGATCTTCACCCCGTCCACGGTTGTCTTCCTTCCGTAGTCCTGCGTCGCGATCTTTGCGCCTTCGTCGAGTCGGATCCGTGCGAGCCGCTCGCCGGCCTTGGCCACAAGATATCTGGTGTTGCCCCGGTAGGCGTGATCGGCGTGGGCGTGGGTAACAACCGCTTTCTTGACCGGCCGCCATGGATCGATGTGAAAATCGCCCTGTTTGCAGTAAAGCCCGCTCGATGTGAGAGTGATCAACCCGCCCCGTTTCATGTTTTTATTTTACATAATGCGGGGGGGACCCGACGCATTTTCTCGGTGGCCTGCAAGATCCGGCAACTTAATTTAGTAATTAATAATTTCGTATTTATAGAATGCGTGGCGGCGTTTGAGCACTTGCTTGCAGGGGTTAAAAAAGATATCGGGCCTGCTTCTAAAAGATGTATAATTTCGCACGTGGTTTTCGAGTCCAACTAATCTGTTACGTTTTCGCATCTGTCTTCCGGCAAACCGGAAGATCCGCACGAAAAGGTCTGTTTTAAACCCTCTTCCCGAACCGGCAAGCTCTTTGGAGGAAATATGTCGTTTAAATCGATTATTTTTCGAGCATTAGTTTCATTTCTTTTAGTCGTGAGTTTCGCTGTAGCTGGGTTCGCGGACACGATCCGGCTGAAGGATGGCAGCAAGGTGAAGGGCAAGATCGTCGGCTTTTCGGGAGGAAAGTTTGTTGTCGCGGTCGGCGAAGGCTCGCGAAGGCGAGAAATGACACTCGTCGCAGCGGACATAGATTCGATAGAATTCGACACGCCCCGCTCGCCTGCTACGAACGTCATGGCGTCTGACCGAACGACTTCCACGGCCAGACCGGACGATATCAAGGTCGCGCGGACGCCGGTTCCGGAACCGGTTATTGAGGAAGAGGACGTTGTCAGTGTACCGTCTGCGGCTCCAGCAGGAACCGCCGCTCCCAAGACCTCTGTGGTCACCAATTCTAATCTGCCGGCGCAAACCGCTTCGAATAAGAAGGTGGCTTTCGGAAAGCCCCTGGCGATCGCTGTGAAAGTCCTTGCCGACAATACGTCAAATGGCTGGACAAATTCGGGCTGGGTCGTAAAGAAGGGCCAAAGGATCCGTATTAGCGGAAGCGGCGAGGTCTCGATAGGCCGCGGGAAGAAGACCGGGCCATCCGGGCTTTATGACCTTGAAGACGGACAAAAGCTCCTGAAAAGCGTTCCGACCGGAGCTCTGATCGCGGTAATCGGTGACGACAATAACGAATTTATCTACATCGGTGCCGAACGCGAGTTCACGGCCACACGGGACGGGGCCTTGTTTCTTGGCCTTAATGAAGGAAATCTTAACGACAACACCGGCTCTTTCGACGTCACGATCGAGATCTCACCGGATGGCGGTGAGTGACCGAGCATCTTGCGTTCGACCAACCAAAAGCGGAAAATCGGTATCTAAACCGACATAGCATTGGTTCGTCCTAAGGATTAAATTATGCAAGCGCTCTTTTCTCGATCCGCTTTTCTGGCCTCGATTCTATTTCTTTTTGCATTTGCGCTGAGCGTTACGAGCCTCGCACAGTCGCGCCCGCAGAGACCGGAACCTTCGACGAAAGGTGAGGGAAAGCGCAACCAGCGGCCGCTGCCGAAAACCGAGGAAGAGCTAAAAAAGGAAGAGGAAGATCGGAAACGGCTGGAAGAGGAAAAGAAGGCGATCGAGGAACCGGGCGTCCTTACCGTCGAGACGGACATCGTCAATGTGGACGCCGTCGTCTACAACAAAAAGACTGGGCAGATAATCACGGGCCTCAAGAAGGAAAACTTCGCGATCTTCGAGAACGGCGTCAAACAAAATATTTCGAGCTTCACGACGCCTGAGGCGCCTATCACGGTCTCGCTGGTTTTGGAATACAGCAAGTGGACCGAAACTTTCGGTCAGGCGAATGGGGGTTATTTCGAACCGGGTGTTTATGAATCTGTACGGCCGGTCGCGCAGTTCCTTTCAAAGTTCATAAAGCCGCCGGGTGATTTCGCGTCTGTCATTGCATTCGATATGCGTCCCGCCGTGATCACCGACTTCACCAACGACCCCGCAAGAATCCACCAGACGATCGAGCTCCTGCTTCGAAACAGCCCCGCGTTTCGCGAAAACAATCTTTACGACGCGATCCGATTTTCCTTGATCGGAGGTAACAGCGAGTCGGACTTCGTCGACGGTGCAAAGCAGAGATCGGTCGCTTACGGCGGCATGGTCGATGTTAAGTCGAAGCGGAAGGCGATCATTCTCGTGGCCTCCGGCATCGATACGTTCAGCAAGATCAATTTCGGTGAAGTGCGGAAGATCGTTCAGGAAGGCGGCGTACCGATTTACATCATCAGCACAGGCAATTTGTTCTGCAAGAAGTATTGCGATTCTTCTGCTATGGACCCATCTCGCGTCATGCCGGGAATGCCGGATCGGATGAGCTTCCTTACTGCGACAAACCAGCTAAAGACGTTTGCTAAGGAGTCCGGCGGCGGGTATTACGAAATGACCTTCCCGTCCGAAATTCCGACCTATTTGAACAATATCAATGCGTTTCTCCGCAGCCAGTACAGCCTTGCTTACGATATCGAAGTACCGCATGAGGCGGGTAAGAAATACAAGCTCGAGGTGAAGGTAGATGTCGATGGCGACGGGACTTACGATGATAAGGTGTACATAGTGCAGCATCGACCATTCGTGACTTCTCCGAAAACAGTCGAGCCAAAATTGAAGAATTAGAGGGCTGCATTTTATTATCTCGTGATGGGCGAAGCGAAGTTTCGCCTGTCATTTATTTTGGACGCATACAAAATCGTC
>JBDTMK010000006.1:0-23104 GCA_039934315.1 Pyrinomonadaceae bacterium
ATGAAAGATCTATCGAACCATTCGCATCATTTGGAAGGCCGGTGATATTCACCGTTCCGGAAGTCTGCGCATTGAAATCACGAATGCCGGCCGGAAGATATTTCTCGAGAGGAAGGGCTGCGATAAGATTTGCCGCGTCGATATTCGTAAGCGTCGCTTGGACCGTCACGTTATTCGCTCCGCCGTCCGGGACATTCAAGCTGAAAGCGATGGTCCCGCCGTCGGCTTCTCGAAGGGTACCGTTTCGAAGCTCCGTGCCGAGCGGTGATATCGAAATGTCTGTAGCGACGGATCCGAGTGTCCGGCCTCGCAGAGCGATCTGCCCAAGCGTCGCCCGGCCACTTACCGTCGGATCAGTGAGATTGCCCGTCACGGTCGCGTTGAATGTCAGGTTGCCGGCAATCGTAATTTCTAGCGAGTTCATCTGCTCCTCGAGAGCCGGCGACAATCCAATGACGCGGATCAGACGTTCGATCTCATTTGCATCACTCGAATTGACGGCAACATTCAGATTTGAATCGTCCGAACGAAGATCGAACCGTCCTGCAGCGATTAACTCACTGTTCGGCGTATTGAGGCGCGCAACATCGATATTGAATAGTCCGTTCGTAGCCGAAAGCTCGACCCGTCCGGTTACCGGAACGAGCCCGCTATCCGCGTTGCCCGCGTTTGCACTGATATCCGCCACGACCTTTCCGGATGCTGTTCGCAGATTTGTTCCGTTGAAAGTCAGATCGACACGCCCGGTCGTTTGGCCGACAAGCGGAATCACGCGTCCGCCTTGCAGCGAAGCGAGTTTCGAAAGATCGAGATTAGAAAAGTTGGCGTTGAGGTTCGAAAGTGTGCGGTTGTTGAATGCAATTGTCGCGTTTCCGTCCAGGCTTCCGTCCATGACCGAAGCGGTGAGATTGCTCAACTCGGCCCGGTCGTTATTCGCGTTGACACTTGCTCGAGCATCGCCGATCGGAATACTTCCGATGATACCGCTGCCGATGCTCATGTCCGCGGTGACTCGATAGCGGCCAGAAGGCTCTACAATGAAGACCGGCTTCGCGACCTTTACAGCCTCGAGCGTTCCGCCCTGATCCAGTGCACCGGTTTTATTGAGGACGACGGTCCCCGCGTCGACGTCGTTCGAGCGGCCCTGAATAGTTCCTTGTTTAATCGTCAGGCGTACGCCGCCGATGTTGAGGTTTCCGAGAGTCGCAGCGTTTGTATCAACACGAGCCACACGCACTTTGTCTGCATAAATGATCGTCTCTGGTTTCGCGTCGTGTATCTCGATCAACGGCGTCTGGATCCCACTGAGGGTCGCACCCCCACCCTCAGCCCGTTCGGCGCGGACGCCGGCAAGTTTCAGATCCGTCGAGTTTGGAAGATCCGTCAATGTAAAGCTGTCTGCCCGGAGATTGCGGACACGGTTGCCCTTCACATTCGCGGACGCCGCAGTTACGCCGTCGAAACTGACATCGGTCTTCGGACCTGCGTCTCGAACCTTTAAGTTCCGGCCCGCCAGGCCTTGTACATGGTAATCTTTCGTCTTTAGCGAAGCGGCCCGGGCAACTGGAGCGGAAACGTTAGTGACGCCGTTGCTATGCGAGATCCTGAGATCGTTCGCGTAAAGGCTTTCAAATTCTGCCTGTGCAACTGAAAAGCGCTGGGCCCGCCCGTTGCCGGCCATTGCTGTGAGTTGTTTGTCCTTGTATTCGGCAACAGCGTCGGACAAAAACAATCCGCCGAGTGTCAGCGATTTGGTCTTCGCGGCCGCCGCCTGCAGCTCGCCCACCCACTTAAAATCGGTACCGGATCCGCGGACGTTCCCGGCCATTCTGAGGAAGTCGATCCTGAAATCTTCGAAAGTCAGCAGTTCAGCCACGGCTTTTCCGTTCGCTTCGTAATTTGAATTCGTACCTTCGACAGTGGCCGCGACATTCACCGCCTTGAGATAGATACCCTCTGCAGTCAATGCTTGAGAATCGGCAGTTCCTTCGATCCGATATTTCTCGCCTTCGCCCGTGACCGTGCCCTTAAAATTGCCGACGCCTCGAAGGCTCGCACCGAGCGGAAATGTATTCGACGTCTGCGTAAGGTCCACCGTCGATTCTATGTTGAGGCTGTACTTCGGTGCCGCCCAGTCGGCCAGCGTGCCGCTCATGGTTGACACGCCAATAGGAGTGTCTATCTTCAACTCCGTGATCTCGGCTCCGGTGCGGTCGGCGATTCCGCGGGCTCGGATATCGACCTGTTCAAGTGGATGTTCGTCGTAGATAAAAGTCGAATCTGTCGAGGTGAAGTCGATCTTATAACGCTTCTGTTCGTCGGCCACTTCGTAGCTCTCGGGTTCGAGAAAGAACTGAACATTGTTTGCGTCGGCGGAGATCTTTCGCGATATGTCCCCGAAATGTATAACGCTGTCCTTTAACGCAAACCGGATCGAGTCATATTTGAAATTGACGCGCTGCCCGGCCTGGTCTTCGACCAACCTTAGATTAGAAAAGTTCGAGTTGCCGTCCTTGTCGAACCTCACCCAGACCTCGGCGCCGTTAATGTCAGTTGTGTTGACTTTAATATCGCGGCTGAGCTGCCACGAATAAAGGTCGTCGACGGTGAGTCCGAGGTGAGCGTCGCGTACAAAGAAAAGCTTTTCGCCGGAGACGCGATCAGTAAACGTCGCATTTTTCAGTTCGAGCTCGAGGGGATTTACCGTGAGGCGAAATACATCGGCGTCAAATACGACACCGATGTCTGCCATCTTTGCGACGAACTGTGTTTTTACGTAATTATCGACAACGCCATTCCTGTAAAAGAGCACCATCAGGACGGCGAGCAATACGAACAAGATAGCAAGAACGCCGCTCGCGAACAGAGCGTTTCGGCGGGTAAAGTAACGCCGCCGCGCCGGAGAAATAACTTCGTTATTCTCTTCCGGCGGCCGAGTTTCGTTGTCTTCCCGCAGTTCGTGTTCTTCCGGCATTGCCTCTATTTTCTAGCGACGCGTTACAGGCTGACCGTGTCAGTGATCTCGAGCTCGAATGCCTCGATCGCACTCACACGCGGCGGATGATTCGTAAGGAGTCGAATCTTTTTCACACCCAAGTCTTTCAGGATCTGTGCTCCGATGCCGTAATCGTGAAGTTTTCCGTATCCAGTTTCACGTTTCGCGGCCTGAAAATCAATATTTTTTTCCTGCATCAAAGCGTACGTCCTGAGCTGATTTACGAGATCGAGATTGTTCTCACGCTGACGGAGGTAGAGAAGGACGCCGCGTTTTGCTTCAGAGATTTTTTGGAGAGAGGCCTGCATTGCCCGTGACGCCTCACCAAGCGTCGAACCGAACATTGCAAAGGTGACATTCTCCGTTTGGACGCGAACTAAAACCGGTTCGGTTGTCCCGGAACTCGCGTCGACGTCGCCCATAACTATTGCGATGTGCGTCTCGCCGTTCATCTCGTTCTCGAACATGATCGCCCGGAATACTCCATAGTCAGTAGGGAGGTCCGTTTCCAAAAGCCGCCGGACCATCGTTTCTTTTTCGATCCGATAGCGAACGAGGTCGGCCACCGAGATGATCTTCAGCCCGTGCTTTTCAGCGAATGACTCTAATTCCGGCATCCGGGCCATCGTCCCGTCATCGTTCATGATCTCGCAGATCACGGCAGCCGGGGCAAGTCCTGCAATGCGTGCGATGTCGACGCTGGCCTCGGTCTGTCCGACTCTTACCAGGACACCGCCGCGTTTTGCGCGTAATGGAAATACATGGCCTGGGCGCGCAAGATCCGACGGTTTCGAGTTGGGATCGACCGCGGTGAGAATCGTCTTTGCCCGGTCCGCCGCCGAGATGCCGGTCGTGACGCCCGATCGTGCCTCTATAGAAATGGTGAATGCGGTGCCCATGCTGGACGTGTTGTCCGGCGTTTGCGGGTGCAGCTGCAATTCGTCGCAGCGCTCTTCAGTCAGCGGAAGACAGATGAGCCCGCGGCCATGAATCGCCATAAAGCTGATGATCTCAGGCGTGATGAGCTCCGCCGCGCAGACGAGATCGCCCTCGTTCTCGCGGTCCTCGTCGTCGACGATTATGATCATGCGGCCGTTCCGGATCTCTTCGACGGCCTCGTCAATAGTTGCTAATGGCATCTCAAAACTGTGAAGTGTGAACTGTGAAGTGTGAACTGTAAAACACCCGCCGAACGATGAACTGGTGCTGGACTACTTTACTCCATCACTCACAGCTCACAGTTCATAGCTAACAGTTAAAGCTTCAGTCCTTTAAGGTAATCGCGAAACTCATCCCCAAGATCATCTCGCTTCAGAGCAAACTCGACGGTCGCGATCAAGAAGCCGAGCTTGTCTCCGGCGTCATGTCGCGTTCCCTCAAGCTTTACGGCGTAGAACGGGCGCTGCTTCAGCAAAAGTCGCATCGCGTCCGTGATCTGGATCTCGCCACCCGCACCGGGTTCGGTCTTTTCGATCGCGACGAAGATGTCCGGCGTGAAAATGTAACGCCCGATGATCGCAAGGTCCGACGGTGCGTCCGCGAACGCCGGTTTCTCCACCATATCCCGGATCCTGTAGACATTCGGCTCGATCTCTTCCGCATCGATCACGCCAAACCGCGAGATCGCTTCGCCCGCGACCTGCATCGTCGCGATCACGGGTGCGTCGTACTTCTCGAAAACATCGGCCATCTGCTTCAACGCCGGTATTTCGGCATCGACAATGTCGTCTGCGAGCAAAGCGGCGAACGGATCGTCGCCGGCGAAATCCTTCGCCTGATAGATCGCGTGTCCGAGGCCGAGAGCTTCTCTCTGTCGCGTATAGCTTATCTTGGCGATCTCGGAGATCGCCCGAACCTGTTCGAACATCTCCGTTTTGCCCTTGCTTTGCAGAAGCTGTTCGAGCTCGAAGGAGATATCGAAATGGTTTTCTATGGCCGTCTTGTCGCGTCCTGTAATGATCAGAATCGACTCGATCCCGCTCGCCACCGCTTCTTCCACCGCGTATTGGATCAGCGGTTTGTCGACGAGTGGGAGCATTTCTTTTGGCGAAGCCTTCGTCGCCGGGAGAAATCTCGTGCCCAGGCCGGCGGCGGGGAAAACGGCTTTGCGAATTTTATTTGCCATAGCGCTTTTGCTAAATTCAATAAATCTTTAGCTGTGATGAATTATAAATTTTAGTGTAATGGGCGTCGCGAAACAAACTATCAACGTTAAGCTGGAGAAACATGAAAAATTTGACGCCACGGGAATTACAATTCCGTTCGATGTCGAAGAGTTTTTTGGAGCTAAGCGTGTCCCGGTAAAGGCTACGGTGAACTGCGCCGAATATCGCGGGACGATCGTGCGCATGGGCGGGAAGTACATGCTTGGGATCCCGAAGGCTTTCCGCGAGGCTGCGGGGATTAAGGCTGGTGACAACATTGTGGTCACGTTAATGCACGATACTGCAGAACGAACCGTCACGATTCCCCCCGATCTGGCAAAAGAGCTGAAGAAAGACAGTGCGTTAAGGGAAGCTTGGGATAAGTTGAGCTTTACGATCAGAAAGGAAAATGCCCGCGACCTTGAAGAAGCGAAGCGGCCTGAGACACGGGCTCGAAGGCTGGAAAAAACGCTCGGCCTGCTCCGGGACAAGGCGAAGCGGTAGTTATGTTGGACATCAATTACGTCAGGGAAAATCTCGAAGCGGTACGCACCGCGCTCGCCAACCGAAATTCACCGGCTGACGCCCTCAACAAATTCACCGAGCTTGACGCCGACCGTCGGCGCGTGATCATCGAGGCGGACGCTCTAAATCAAACACGCAACGCTTCGAGTAAAGAGATCGGCGCCCTGATGCAGGCCGGAAAGCGAGATGAGGCCGAGGCGAAAAAAAATGAAGTCGCGGGGCTGAAGGAAAAGCAGGCCGAACTGGAAAAGGCGCGTGACGCCGCGGATTTGGAAATGCGAGACCTGCTCGCGGGATTGCCGAATCTTCCGGCCGACGATGTGCCGGTCGGCGCCGATGAGTCAGCCAATAAAGAAATCAGGCGCTGGGGCGAGGTGCGCGAGTTCGATTTTGAGCCGAAGGATCACGTAGATCTCGGCGAAAGCCTTGGCATTCTCGACTTGGAAAGAGCCACAAAGATCGCCGGCTCGCGCTTCGCGATCCTCAACGGCCCGGGTGCCCGGCTTGAGCGGGCTCTTGTAAATTTTATGCTCGACGTTCATACGACGGAGCATGGATACATGGAAACCCAGCCGCCGTTTTTGGTAAATCGAACCTCGTTGTTCGGCACCGGCCAACTACCAAAGTTCGAAGACGATTTGTTTCATATCAAGGACGAGCGAGGCTTTGCGTTAATACCCACGGCCGAAGTTCCGGTTACGAATTATCACGCCGAAGAAATTCTCGACGCGAAGGACCTTCCGAAATATTACACGGCGCATACCCCGTGCTTTCGAAGCGAAGCGGGAAGTTACGGGCGTGATACTCGCGGTTTGATTCGGCAGCACCAGTTTGAGAAGGTCGAACTGGTAAAGCTCAGCCTTCCCGAAAACTCGGACGAAGAGCACGACAAATTAACGGCTGATGCAGAGCGCATCCTTCAGTTGCTCGGTTTACCGTACCGAACTGTAGTTCTTTCAACAGGCGACATGGGATTTGGGGCGCGGAAGACATACGACATCGAAGTCTGGCTTCCGTCGCAGAAAACATTTCGCGAGATCTCGAGCTGCTCCAACTGCGGCGATTTTCAATCACGAAGGATGAATCTGCGATTTCGCCGTGCCGGCGGAGCAAAGCCGGAATTTGTCCACACGCTGAACGGTTCGGGTCTCGCTGTCGGGCGAACATGGATCGCGATCGTGGAAAATTATCAGCAAAGTGATGGATCGATCTTAATTCCGGAGATTCTGCAGTCGTACATGGCCGGGATCGAAAAAATCGGTTGACCTCAGCCAGGTTTGTAATTACGATGTAATCCATGAAGGCACAGATCATTAGGATCGGAAATTCCCAAGGCATTAGAATACCCAAGACGATGATCGAGGACGGTAAGCTGAGCGGCGAGGTCGAACTTGAGTTGCACGAGGATGGAATCCTGATCCGCAGTCTCCGCAAACCCAGAGCAAACTGGGACAGCGCTTTCAAATCCGTTTCCGATCTGGACGACGACCAGCAATCTGCGACGGCCTCAACTGAATTCGAGAAAAAAGAATGGCAGTGGTAAACCGATTTGACGTTTTTCTTGTGAACCTTGATCCGACACCGATCGACGCCGCGAAGAACACGCGGCCCGGTGTCGTTGTATCGCCAGACGAGATGAACGGTAACGTCGACCACGTGCTGATCGCACCACTTGCCACAACGAACGTCAGATACCCAACCCGCGTCGCGGTAGAATTTCTAAACAGCGAGCGAAGTGTCATCCTCGATCAACTGCGAACTGTCGACAAGATCCGTCTTGTCAAAAAGATCGGAGAGATCGGCGAGCCCGCACAGTCGGCGATTCTGGACAGATTGACCGAGTTATTCGCAAAGTAAAACGGCCCACTTCAAAGTGAAGTGAGCCGCATTTGATTTAACAACACCGGTTCCTACAGCGTCATTGCTTTGGTTTCTTCCTTGATCGTCTGCCCCGCTTCGCTGGCAACCTGCTTCGCTTTGTCAACGAGGGAACCAGCAGCCTCCGAAGCACGTTCCATCAAAGTTTCCCTAGCTTCACCCATCAATCTTCCCTCATAGCGGGTCGACGGAATCGCGAATCCGACTGCGGCACCAACCGCCACTGCGAGTGCTCCCAAGGCGAGAGGATTGTCCTGGAGATACTCATCGTATTTATCCTGGGCAACTTCACCATACTCACCAACTCTGTTATATGCGCGATTCGCGATATCGCCAGCACCAGAATACGCATTCGTGACGGCACCCGTTACGCTGTCAACCGCTGAACCGGCACTATCCTTCACGCTTGCAAGCGCTGCACTGGCCTTCTCCGAAATTCCCTCGGAAGTCGTTCTGCCCGGTGTGGTACCTGCCGAACTTCTACCGGATTCGAAACTGCCGGCTTCACCCTGACCGTGTAAATGACGATCCTGGTAGGTGCCCTTGCTGCCACCTCGATACGTATTTTTCCGGCCATAATTCTGATAGACCAGCAAGCCAGTTCCGATGCCGATAAGGGCTAATGGTAAAGGATTCTGCTTAACTGTTTTGAATGCACTCGAGTGTGTTACTCCATCTCCAACGTTCTTCATAAAGTTCACCGCCTTTCCTATTGTCGCGTCATATGCCGTGTCCTTGGCACTCTCGATCGCGCTGCTTACTGTTTCGGAAACCTGCTCCTGAATGTTCGCAATGCTAAGCCGCTCCTGGATGGCGTCGATCGTCTCGCCCATCTGGTGCCGCGTTTCCACTATTTGAGCTTTTATCTGCTCAGTCTCCTCGGGTGTTTCATCCGTCCTGGCGTCCGAGTTAAATTCACGGAACTCCGCGCCGGAATCATCTTCCGAAGATCTTTCTAAAAACTGATCGGCTCCAGCTCCCGCCGCCCTTGCGACCGGATCTAATCTATCCGAGCTATTCAGCTCACCTGGTCTTTCAGCCATTGTGCATCCTCCTTGATCGAATCAACCGTTTCTTCCGGTTTAAGATTTGTATTCTTCAGATCCTCGAGCGCTGACGAGATCATAAAGAACGCCACTGCGCCAATTACGAGCCCGACCAAGATGGCTGCGATCCATGCCGGCATAAAATATGACAGGCCGATAACTACGCCTGCCAGAATCGCGAGCAAAGCCGCATAACCGACCGCTCCCCCGACCGCAAGGAAACCAACGTTCTTTCCAACCCGCGTCGCCTTCGACGTTATTTCGGCTTGGGCGAGAGCTACCTCCTGGCGAACCAAGTTTCCTGTTTCACTTGCAAGCTCCGAGAAGAGATCGCCTAAGCTTCTTTCGTCCTTATTGTTCAGCTGCATTTGAGTCTGTGCCATAAAACCTCCTTCCCGGGACTAGACCTTGTTCGTCGAAAAGTCCGGCGTGCCGCCACGGGGCGAAGGTGCATTCAGCTGACGATCAGACGTGACTGACCCAGGCGCGATTTCACGGCCGACTCCAGCGTCGTTATAGGTCGTTGGCGAACTCTTCAAAAATCTGGCTGCCAAAATCCCTAATCCAAATGCCGTCCCAAAGAAGAGGGCGGGATTCCTGCGGGCAAATCCTTCGAGGTCACGGGCCATGTCGCGAACGTTCCGGCTTTCAAAGTAACCCGCGGCGTCTTGGAGTTTCTGAGCCGCAGTGCCGGTGTATTTCGCGGCCGCCTCGGCGAGCCCACTCTCGGTTTTCGAAGAGCTGAGGTTCTCGCTAACCTGGCGAACACTATCCGCAACCGAGGTCAATCCGCTTGTAAGTGTGGTCTTGCGCTGATCGAGCGTAGTAGTCGCCTTCTCTGTCACGGCTTCATAAGCCTGACCGGCCGTGTCCTTCGCCTGATCAATAAAGCTTCGGGCGGTCGCTGTCGCCGCTCCACCGCCGCTGCTCATGCCCTGGCCCGATGGGTTGCTCTGTCCCGATCCGCGAGTCTGATCGGACGTGCTACCTTGCGGTGCTCCGCCGGCGGATGTTGCTCCTGTCGAAGGAGCATTCGTTCCCGCAGAAAATGAGCCACCCTTTGGGGACTGTGGGCTGAACTCTGATACGTTGTTCTGGTTTTTTGGTGTCGATTCCGACTGGTCGTCTTGTCTATTTTTTTGATTAGCCATTTTTCTAAATACTCCTTGTTCTTTGCCGTCTGCCGACAGTTATTTCCGGTTCGTATTACAAACGTAATAAATCGGTATGTTTCTCACTGTACTGCAAGAACCATACCGCCCTAATTTCGAGATTTATTGAAAGAATTCCGCGCAATATGCGGTCATTAGGAAGTCCGAAGAAGGTATTTCTGTACGAGAACGCGCCACTAATAAAAAAAATCCCCGAGCAGAGGTCGGGGATCAATGGCGATTGAGGAGATGATTCTACCAAAAATTACCTGACGGGGCTCACTGTGTTGTCATCGTCGTCGCTCAACGCAATAATTATCACAACTGCTGCAATGATGCCGCCGATCACCGCAACCGTAGCCCAGGGCCTCCAGCTGTCATCATCGTCGTCATCATCATCCTTCTTCGAAGAGACGGCTTTGCCATCTTGCGAACGGACCGTTCCGTGTTCAACCGCAAGCCCGGTCTGGTTTCCAATAACCGCGACCGTGAATTGGCTCGACGACGTTCCTTCGTTCGAAACAGAATCGCTGGGCGTGTCGATCGTTACAGCTACGCCGTCCATGTTTGAAACGGTTAGGCTGCCCTTTGAAAGGGCTCCGACGATTCGGCCTTCTGAAAAGCTAAGGCTCAGGGATGAGGCCGGCGCGAGTTCTATGCGTCCGAGCTTGCCGAGACTGAAAGTTGCCGAGCTTGTGTCTGTCGTTGAAACGGCTCCATCCGAAAAGAACGACCGACCGCTGAATGCTCGTTCTCCATTCACCATGACAAAGGGCTTTTCACCACCTTCTCTTGGGCCGCTCACGGTGATCTCTGCCGCAGTGACGCCTCTCGCCGGCAATGTTGAAGCGATCATGCTCTGAACGCCCAGAAGAGAGATTGATAGTGTGAGAACTATTAAACGCGAAAACAGTTGGGATAGCTTTGAAACTTTCATGTGTATGAGCCCTCCTGGGCTTGCTGAATGATCTAAAGTGCAGGTTAAGGGCCGAACGGAGTGTGTCGATCAACCCGATTTGAGTTTCGCCGCGTTCCAGAGGGTGTCCATTTCTTGGAGGGTGGATTCCTCCGGCGTTTTGCCGTGCGACCTAAGCTGAGTTTCAATGAATCGGAAACGCTGTCTGAATTTTCGATTGACCCTTTTTAATGCGGTTTCGGGTTCGATGTCAAGTTTTCTGGCTAAATTTGTAATAACGAAGAGCAAATCGCCGACCTCTTCATCGATGTGGGCACGATCGTTTTCTTCGATCGCGGCCTTAAGCTCGGCAACTTCCTCATCGAGCTTGGCGAATACTTCATCGGTGTTCTGCCAGTCGAAACCAACCTTCGCTGCCTTGGTACTTACCTTCAAAGCTTCAAGAAGCGCTGGAAAATGTACCGGCACTTCCTCGAGTATCGAGTCCAGCTCTTTCATTTTCTTGCCTGACGCTGCGCGTTCGTCGGCTTTGAGTTGGTCCCAGTTATCCAGCACATCTTCCGCCCGTTCGAGTTTCGCATCGCCAAAAACGTGTGGGTGGCGTAACACAAGTTTTTGTGTGATGCCGGCGGCCACTTCGTCGATCGTAAAATCCCCTCTCTCCGCTCCGATCGTCGAGTGGAAAACCACCTGGAGCAGGAGGTCACCGAGCTCCTCCTTTAAGTTCGTCGTATCGCCCGAAGCTTCGGCCTCGTGGATGGCGTCGAAAGTTTCATAAGCTTCTTCGAGCAGATACTGCGAAAGCGAAGTGTAAGTTTGCTCACGATCCCAAGGGCATCCGCCCGGAGCCCGGAGGCGAGCCATGATCTTCACAAGTTCGTCAAAGGATTTGGACATGCGATTAGTCTAACGGAAGTCTGTGGACTCTATCGAGTCTATTGAGTCTATCGAGTCTAGCTAGTCTAGCGGGTCTTTAGAACGAGTTTATGACTCAATGATCTCTTTTCCCGCCCGGATAGACTCGATAGACCAGCTTCCGCTCGAAAGACCCATTTCGAAATGCTACTATCGAGTCAGCATCTTATTTTCATATGATCGGACGAGACGACAACTCAGAAGAAGTCAGCTTTAAGGTAGCTGATCGGCGAAAGTTCAACGCGGACGGGTCTGTTCGTGACGGCGTAATTCTCGAGGAGGCAAAGCCGGAACCGCCACCGAGCGTAGAAGCAACAGCGCCGGAACCAAAGTCCGTCGAAGCAAATGTTCCGGACCTAATCCCCGACGCCGACGAGGAATTGATGTCCGATGAGGACGAAGATATCCCTGGCGCAGACGATCCCGCGAGCTTCGTAAATTTCTTATCCACGCTTGCGACCAACGCTGCCGCTTCTTTGGGCGCGGTTCCGCACCCGGCGACGGGAAAGCGGTCGCTTGACCTTGAGACGGGTAAGTATTGGCTCGACGTGCTGGGCATGCTGCGTGAGAAAACGAAGGGTAACTTGCACACGCAGGAATCGCGTCTGCTGGATGGCCTGCTCGCGGACCTTCGAATGCAGTACGTCACAGTCGTGCGTGCGACCGAAGATAAATTGAAGTCTCAGGCAGCGCAGAAATTCTCGGGCGCGGATATTCTCGGGAAAAAATAGCATTTAACGCAGAGGCCGCGGAAATCGCAGAGAAGAAGCGTAAATCGATTCTGCCATCTCCGCGGTCTCTGCGTTAAAATGATCTTTCCATGAAAATTACTTTCCTCGGCACAGGTACATCGACCGGCGTTCCCTCGATCGCCTGCGATTGCGAAACGTGCCTCTCCGAGGATCCTCGCGACAAACGACTCCGTGTCTCGATACTGGTCGAGCACAACGATAAAAAAATCCTTGTCGACACGTCGATCGATTTCCGGCAGCAAGCGTTGCGAGCAAAGATAGATCGGCTTGACGCCGTACTGGTGACGCATTGCCACGTAGATCACGTTTTTGGCCTGGACGACATCCGCCCTTTGAATTTTCGCTACGGGGCGATGGGAATCTATGCAAACGAAATTGCATGGATAGATCTTAGACGCATCTTCCAATACATTTTCAAACCGACACACTTCGGAGGAGGGCTTCCCCAACTCATCCCGCACACGGTTCATCCCAACGCTCCGTTTTGCATTGGCGAAGGCCTGGAGATCACACCTCTCGAAGTCATTCACGGCAAGCTTCCAGTGATCGCATATCGATTCAATGATTTTGCTTATGCGACGGATCTCAACTTCATCTCGGAAGTGACGATCGAAGGTCTGCAAGATCTCGATGTGCTTATTCTCGATTGCGTCCGCATCAAGCCGCATTCGACTCATCTTGGACTTAAAGAGGCTCTCGAATACATCGAGAAAATTAAGCCGCGCCGCGCTTTTCTCACGCACCTAAATCACGACGTCCTGCATGCGCGGGACTCGTCTCTTCTGCCGGCGAACGTGCAGTTCGCTTACGACGGTCTCGTCGTCGAGTAAGGCTTCGATCGGTTCCGGCAACGACTCGGACGTCGATGAAAATTTCTCGCGGCGTTAGTCTTGTAAAATACGTTGCGCGTTGATGGATTACGTCACCGGCCGGGAGCTAAACGGTGGCATACTACGCTTTATAAAATACTTTGCCGACCACAAGATTTTGTGTTGACAAAGCAGGGTGACTACCATATAGTCAGTAACCACTTAGGAACGCTCGGAAAAATTTGGTCTTTTAGAAATTGGTTTTACGGCAGAATTGCCGTACCTGCCCCGAAGCGGTAATGGGGAACGAAAGCTGTCATTTCACTTGAGTCGGTGTAAATCCGAACTATAGGCAGTCTGTAGGAATCGCCTTAAACAAGGCCGCCCTTTTCAATACCAAAAACTAACAAGGGGTTAGATCGAAAGCTTGAGGGAAAAGCTTGCGGAGCAGGTCGTCGCCTCCTTACCGCCCGCATTTTCCCCGGGACGTTCTGTCGACAAAATTCGAAATTTTGAATGAGGATCGAAGAGAGAATGGATACCTACATCGGACAAACCTCGACCGCCGCTGCACGACAAACCGAAGACACAACTCAAACAACGATGCGGGTCCGAAAAAGAAACGGATCGCATGAGCCCGTCGACATAAACAAAATCGTCCGAGCGATCTCACGCTGCACGCCGAACCTGCCTAACGTCGACGTGATGCGGATCGCGACAAAGACCATCAGCGGATTATATGACGGGGCTACCACCAGAGAACTCGACAAACTTTCCATCCAAACAGCCGCGAGCCTGATCTTTGAAGAGCCCGAGTATTCCCGTCTCGGCGCCCGGCTTCTCAATCAGTACGTCGAAAAAGAAGTTCGCAATCAGGAGATCCACTCTTTCTCACAATCAATTGCTTTTGGCGTGCGCGAGGGCCTCATCGGCGAACGCGTGGCCATGTTCGTTTCGGAAAACAGCCGCAAGCTGAATGACGCGATCGACCAGACCCGCAATGACCTATTCGAATTTTTTGGGATCCGCACGGTTTACGATCGTTATCTTCTGAAAAATCCCGTAACGCGAGACGTTATCGAGACCCCGCAGTTCTTCTGGATGCGTGTTGCTTGCGGTCTTTCCGAAACGCCGTATGAGGCGGTCGAGCTTTACCACCTTTTCTCATCGCTTGAATACGTCCCGTCGACTCCGACGCTTTTTAATTCGGGTACAAAGCATGAGCAGCTTTCGAGCTGCTTCCTGCTCGACTCGCCCGAAGACAGTCTTGAGAGCATCTATCGGAAATATGCGGACGTTGCGATGCTGTCGAAATTCTCCGGCGGTATCGGCATCGCATACCACCGCGTTCGCGCTCAGGGATCGCTGATCCGCGGAACGAACGGACATTCGAACGGCATCGTGCCCTGGCTGAAGACGCTTGACTCGAGCGTGTCGGCCGTAAATCAAGGCGGCAAACGCAAAGGCGCTTGCTGCGTCTATCTCGAAAGCTGGCACGCCGACATCGAAGATTTCCTCGAGTTGCGTGACAACACCGGCGACGAAGCTCGCCGGACGCACAATCTGAATATCGCGAATTGGATCCCGGACATTTTCATGCGGCGGGTTGAAGCCGACGGACCGTGGTCGCTGTTCGATCCGAAGATCGTTCCGCATTTCCCGGATCTGTACGGCGATGAATTTGAAGAAGCGTACATTGAGGCGGAAGAGGCCGGCAAGTACGTGAAGCAGATCAAGGCCCGCGATCTTTACGCGAAGATGATGAGGACCATGGCCCAGACCGGAAACGGCTGGATGACTTTCAAGGACGCCGCCAATCGTAAATCGAATCAGACTGCGAAGCCCGAAAATGTTATTCACCTGTCGAATCTCTGCACGGAGATCATCGAGGTAACCTCCGATAACGAAACGGCTGTCTGCAATCTCGGTTCGATAAACGTCTCGCGTTATGTGAAAGACGGCGAGTTCGATTTCGACAAGCTTCGAACCAATGTACGCCTTGCCGTTCGCCAACTCGATCGCGTCATCGATCTGAATTACTACGCGATCCAAAGTACGGCGGACTCGAACAATCGCTGGCGAAATATCGGCCTCGGCGTGATGGGAGTGCAGGACGTTTTCTTCCAGATGCGTCTGCCGTTCGATTCGCCTGAAGCGAGAAAGATATCGGCGAAGATCCAGGAAGAGATCTACTTTGGGGCCTTGACCGCATCGTGCGAATTGGCCGTATCGAAAGGCTCCCACCCTGCATTCGAAGACACGCGTGCCGCCGACGGCGTGTTCCAGTTCGATCTCTGGGGTGTGACACCGGAAGACACCGAACGCTGGGACGCTCTTCGTGAAAAAGTGAAAACGCACGGCCTGCGTAATTCACTTATGCTCGCGATCGCACCGACGGCGACGATCGCTTCGATCGCCGGCTGCTACGAATGTATCGAGCCGCAGGTGTCGAACCTCTTCAAACGCGAAACGCTTTCCGGTGACTTTGTTCAGGTCAACAAGTATCTCGTGAAGGAACTGCAGACAAGCGGCCTTTGGAACGACGAGATCCGCAAAAAGATCAAACTCAGTGAAGGTTCTGTTCAGGATATCGAAGAGTTTGACGACGAGCTGAAGGCGATCTATCGCACGGCGTGGGAAATTCCTATGCGTTCGCTGATCGACATGATGGCCGATCGCGGAGCTTACATCGATCAAAGCGCTTCGTTGAACCTGTTCATGGAGAGCCCGAATATCGGCAAGCTTTCGTCGATGTACATGTATGCGTGGCAGAAAGGTTTGAAGACGACCTATTACTTGCGTTCGCGACCGGCGACGAAGATCGCTCAGGTGACAGCGGAATATAAAGCTTCGGAGATCGTGCCCGACGACGTGAAAGCTTATTCGGATGAAGAAGCGTTAGCGTGCTCGCTCGAAAATCCTGAATCTTGCGACGCGTGCCAGTAACCGCCGCGTAGCGGCTGGATGAATTTAGCCGTGGGCCCTACCCACGGTACGCTTTTGAAATGGATCGCGTCGCATAGCGACGCCCCAATTATTCGATCGCCGCTGACGCGGCGAGATCATTGGTTTTGATATCCCGTGGACTAAGGCCCACGGCTAAATTCGATGGCCGCTCCGCGGAGAAGAAAACGAAGAGAAAAATTATGTTACTCGACCCCGGATTCAACCTCACCCTCCGTCCGATGAAGTACCCGGATTTTTATGAAATGTATAAAAATTCCATAAAGAACACGTGGACGGTCGAGGAGGTTGATTTCTCAACTGATGTTAACGACTTGCGGAACAAAATGTCGGGGCCGGAGCGGCACATGATCAATCGTCTCGTCGCGTTCTTCGCGACCGGCGATTCGATAGTCTCGAATAACCTTGTGCTGAATCTGTACAAGCATATCAATTCGCCCGAGGCGCGGATGTATCTTTCGCGTCAGCTGTTCGAAGAAGCCGTGCATGTGCAGTTCTATCTGACGCTGCTAGATACTTACATTCCCGAGCATAAAGAACGTGAAGCCGCGTTCTCGGCCGTCGAGAACATTCCGTCGATCCGAAAGAAGGCCGAGTTCTGCATGAAGTGGATGGATTCGATCAACAACCTCGATTCGCTGCAGACGCCTGAAGATCGAAAGCGGTTTCTTCTGAATCTGATCTGCTTCGCGTCATGCATCGAAGGCATGTTCTTCTTCGCAGCATTTGCGTACGTTTATTTTCTCCGATCGAAGGGATTGCTCCACGGTCTCGCCGCCGGAACGAACTGGGTTTTCCGCGATGAATCCGCTCACATGAACTTCGCATATGAAGTCGTGAATAAAGTTCGCAACGAAGAGCCCGAACTTTTCGACGCTCAGTTGACTCGCGATATCGTGACGATGCTCGACGAAGCGGTCGATTGTGAAATGCAGTTTGCTGAGGACATCCTCAGCGGTGGTGTTGCGGGACTATCGGTTGCGGACATGCGTCAGTATCTCGAGTTCATCGCGGATCAGCGGCTCGCGATGCTCGGTCTGACTAAAGTTTACGGTGCGAAGAATCCGTTCGGTTTCATGGATCTTCAGGATGTCCAGGAGCTCGCGAACTTCTTCGAACGTCGTGTTTCGGCCTATCAGGTCGCGGTAGCCGGTGAAGTGAGTTTCAGCGAAGCGTTCTAACAGTGATCATCTAATAAATCCTTCGGTACGGGCGACAAAGATCTCGCAATCGAATCCGAAATCCACATTGCGGCAAATAGAAAAGTAGATGCGTGAGCCGTCGCGTCCCCACTGAGGTGCAGTGCCTCGACCTTCTGTGTTTGCGATCAAGCGCACGTTCGTGCCATCCGCGTTCATCACGAAGATCTGATAGCTCGAGTTACGATTGGAAGCAAACGCGATTGTCGTTCCGTCTGGCGACCATGCGGGCCATCCGTCAAAGGCGGGATGATTCGTCAAGTTGTGGGCTTCGGTCCCATCTGCGTTCGCAACAAAGACCTCCGAATTCATTTCACCCAACATCCTCCTAAACGCAAGATGCTTTCCATCCGGTGACCAGGAGGGATATGTGTTGACGCCCCCCGTGATAAGTGTCGTGCTACGTCGCGTTTTCATGTCGATCACGATGATGTCGGATTCATTCTTTCTCGGCGGCGCTAGGTCGTCATCCGTGCAGTAAGCGAGTTTCTGACCATCCGGCGACCAGTGCGGGTGGATGCCTTTGATGTTCCTCGCCGTCAAGTTTTCAACGCCGCTGCCATCCACATTCATTATCGATACGAGTTCGAGGCCATCTTTGATGTACACAAACGCGATCGTCTTACCGTCGGGAGACCACGCGGGATCCTCATGGCTAGCATCGTCACGTGTGATCTGCCTTGAGCCGGTTCCGTCCTGATTCATAATAAAGAGCTGCTCGCGTCCCTCGACTTGTTCGATGTAAACGATCCGTTTCCCGTCCGGTGAGAAGGAAGGGTCGTATTTGGACGTGTGTGTAAGCTGATACGCTTGGCTAAGTGCCGCACGCTGGGCGAACGTCGAAAGAGTAAGCGGCGACAGGCAGCTTGCCGCGAGGGCGAAAAAACAAAAGTTCCTATACCGCATAATTTTTATCATCCGTAGTGCTTTGGTACTTGTACCATTGTCCCTGGTTTACTGTCACGAGGACCTCTATCCGATCGTTCGATGTGTAGATCCCACGATCTTGCGCGAGTTTCTTGCGTGGGCACGCACAACGAACAACTCTTGATGCGCTTCCCTCGATAGTGTAGATTCGACTAAACCTGAATACGAAAAGCTGGGGCTCGCTTAGCGTCGCCTGAGATTTGAAATCCTTCCATAGCGCTCTTTCGACAGAGCTCGGGTAACCTGCTTCGGCGAAGGACCCGCAAGCGGAACCGCCTTTTTGTATTCCTTCTAAATTCAGTCCAGCTCGTGCTGTGTTTAGGCCGGCTGACGAGCATTCAACGAATCTGGACCTAACAGGAGATAAGAGATGAAACAATTAATTCAAACCCGGATATTTTGGGGCGTCGCTATGCTGATCAGCTTCGTCGTGATCCCAGCGGCAGCGCAGAAGTCGGTGATCCACGCGCGAAATGAGGCGCGTGAGGCGACTCAATTGCTTACCGGCGTTATGTCGGTCCCGGCTAAATCCATACCGCGTTCAATACTTCGTCGTGCGCAGGCGATCGCTGTATTTACCAACGTCAAGAAGGGCGGCTTTATTATCGGCGGCACCGGCGGAGATGGCGTTATTTCCCGGAGAACAGGAAACACCTGGGGCCCGCCTGTATTTTATGACATCAGCGGGGCGGACATCGGTTTGCAGATCGGAGCTAAGAAGAGTGATTTTATTCTGGTCTTCATGACGGAGTCGGCGTTTAATGATCTGCTTGACGACGACCTCGAGCTGACGGCAGGAATAGGTGCTGCCGCAGGTCCGGTTGGTGAGACTGCCGCTGTTACCACCGGCACGGATAGCAATGTGTATGTCTATTCCCACTCAAGCGGTGCCTTTGCCGGAGCGACCATTGGCGGCGCCAGCATCAAGGCAAACAACAGCATCAACCAGGAGCTATACAAAATGAGGGGCGGTGACGTTCTGACGGATTCGTCGAAGATCAAGATGTCGACGCTGCCGGCCGAGCTGCGAACTTTTTCCACTACGCTTGCGCAGTATTCGAAGTAGTCTCGGACCATGGTCCTTTGCGGGAAATGGTTTCCCGCAGGACGCAAAGAATCTATTCACCAAAGTAGCGCGAATAAGGCAATGCTCTTATTCGCGCTTTTAACTGAAATGAAGAAACTCCGAGGCGTTCGTCTCCGTCGAACTCAGAACACACTCGCTACCGCTCGCGTTTCCGCCTTTGTTGCAGAGACCTGGAAAGTTCTCGCGGTATGACTCAACCCGCGAAATCTCTACTGATATACTCGCCCATCGACTTTGATCCACCCCGCTTCATGACGACCGGCCGGATCGTGATGTGTCCAATGGATCAGCCCGCCTTGTTCATTCCAAACGTATTCGCCTGAAAATCCGACCGCATCTCCGATTTTGATATCGTCGACGCGCCGTGCAACGACGATGTTATGTTTGATGAGCACCGTCTGTCCCGACTTCATTCGCAGAATAAATCTCTGGTGCGGACGCCCGGTCATGTCGTCGGAGAGAATCTGCGTAACGACGCCTTCGCCTTCAACCTGAACATCGCTTTTATGCCGTTCGAAGGCCTCACGGATCGGATCGGTCTGGTTCGATTCGACGCTGCACGCAGCACAAAAGTTTAAGAGCAGAGCGAAGACGCAAACAAGTCTCCTCACCGCGGGACGCGCTACGGCGGAGGTGCCTGATGTTATTCGTTTTCGGGCGGAGAAGATATCAGCGGACCGATCACTGGCTTTGTATCGCGTCACGTTCGCGAAGCCGGCTGTCACAGGACCTTGCTTAGTTGGCAGTCTCATTATGCGTCTCAAGCAGTTTCGCCATGTGTTCCATTAGTTCGATATCAAAATGCGAGACGCTGCTTGGCTTGAAATCAAAATGACAGATCGTTCCGAACATCTTGCCTGACCGGTCCAACAGCGGAACGCCGCAATACGACTGAACGGTCTTTTGTTTCGGATGGCCCTGCACACGCTCATCGCACGCAGCCTCGGTCGTCGCAAACCTTTTACCGGAATCGCGGACGAAGACACAATACGAAGCCAGGATGGGAATCTCTTCACACTCCTCAAGGTCGGGGGACTCCCGGTCGTAGAAGGTAATGTTGCGAAGCATGTCGCCATCGAATCGGTAGAGCGAAGAAAATCGCTGGGTCGTCAGCGAATTGAGGAAAACGAGAGCCTCACGGGGGCCGCCATTCTCGAACGCCTTTTTCAACTGAGAAACTGCTGTGTTAATTGATTGCTGCGTCATTCCAAAACTAGTCCCAAAGCGTATGGATTTCACCTTTCGCGCCATCCGAACCTAGCTCATGTACCATCTCGATCGGACGTTGCGTTCGTAATCGCAAAGTTCTCAGATAAAGTAACAACCGTTTTCCCTGTCTGGAAAAAGTTAGCGGCGGTTTCCGTCATTTTGCCTGACCCGAGCCGCGATAACCCGACATCGAAATCGTCTAAGCATATCAAGCCAGGTCGGTTTGATATACTTTGACTTTTCAAAACCATGAACGGACAGATAACGAACTTCATAAAACATCACTACCGCCACTTTAACGCTGCTGCGCTTATCGACGCCGCAGAAGGTTACAAAAAGCATCTCGACAACAAAGGAAAGATGATGATCACGCTCGCCGGTGCGATGTCGACGGCCGAGCTCGGGCTGAGTCTTGCCGAGATGATTCGGCAGGATAAGGTGCAGATCATCTCGTGTACGGGTGCGAACCTCGAGGAGGATCTTTTCAATCTCGTCGCACACGACTTTTACGAACGGGTCCCGCATTACCGCGATCTCACGCCTGAGGACGAACAGGGTTTGCTCGATCGTCACATGAATCGTGTGACCGACACATGCATCCCTGAACACGAAGCTATGCGTCGGCTCGAAAAGGCGATGGTCGAAGTCTGGACGCGGGCCGAGGCTGAAGGGAAACGATATTTTCCGCACGAGTTCATGTATCAGGTTCTGAAGAACGGTTCGCTCGAAGAGTATTACCAGATCGATCTAAAGGATTCGTGGATGTACGCCGCAATGGAAAAGAATCTGCCGATGGTCGTGCCGGGTTGGGAAGATTCGACGATGGGTAACATGTTCGCCGGCCACGTCATGACGGGCGACGTCGAGAACGTCCATACGGTGAAGACCGGCATTGAGTACATGACGATGCTCGCCGACTGGTACACGAACAACGCGAACGACGATTCAACAATAGGTTTCTTTCAGATCGGCGGCGGCATCGCCGGGGACTTCCCGATCTGCGTTGTCCCGATGCTGCATCAGGACCTGCAGCGGACGGGCGTCCCGGTCTGGGGATATTTTTGCCAGATCTCGGACTCGACGACTTCTTATGGTTCGTATTCAGGCGCAGTTCCTAACGAAAAGATCACGTGGGGCAAACTCGAAGCTTCGACGCCGAAGTACATTGTCGAGAGTGATGCTTCGATCGTCGCGCCGCTGATGTTTGCTTACATACTGGGATGGTGATCGCCGTTAACCTCAGATGACGCCGATGATAAGAAAGCTGATATTACGATCCGTGGTCTGCGTGCTCTGCGGTTAAAAGCTGACTAAGGGAAGAGCCTTTCTGCCGCGGATTTCCGCGGACGACGCCGATAAAGAATACTGATTTATGAATCCGGAATCCCAGCAAATCCGCAGCTAATATTCTTAAATGAGCAATTCAAAAATCATCGTAACCGGCGGGGCCGGATTTATAGGAAGTGCCATCGTCGCACGGCTAAATGAATTGGGCCGTGATGACATTCTGATCGTCGATCGGCTCGACGAAACTGATAAGTGGAAAAATCTCGCGCCGCTTCGATTTTCCGATTACCTCGACGCGGATGATTTCATTGAGGATCTCGACGATTTCAAAGACGCAAAGACTTTGCTACATCTCGGAGCATGTTCATCCACGACCGAGACTGACGCGGACTATATGTTCCGCAATAATTATCAGTACACACAGGACCTCGCGCGCTGGGCCTTGAAACAGAGCATTCGATTTGTCTATGCGTCCTCGGCCGCGACATACGGCGATGGCTCGGCGGGGATGAAGGACGGAACGGACGATCTGAACAATCTGCGTCCGCTAAATGTGTACGGATATTCGAAACATATGTTTGATCAATATGCGGCGCGAAACGGAATGTTCGACTCGATAGTCGGGTTGAAATACTTCAACGTCTTCGGGCCGAACGAAACGCACAAGGGCGATATGCGTTCGCTGATTAACAAGGCTTTCGATCAGATCAATTCGACGGGAAAGCTGCAGCTCTTCAAAAGCGCAAATCCCGATTACAAAGATGGCGAGTTCGGTCGCGATTTTATTTACGTGCGGGATGCTGTCGATATGACTCTGCACTTCATGGAGAACGAAACCGGCGGGCTCTTCAACGCCGGCTCCGGCCGGATGAACACGTGGAACGCACTTGCAGGCGCGATCTTCAGCTCGCTGGACTTGCCGAAAAACGTAGAGTTCATCGACATGCCTGAACATCTTCGAAACAAATACCAGTACCACACGCTCGCCGACCTCACGCGAATTCGCGACGCGGGCTACACCGCCGAGACGACGCCGCTAAATGAAGCGGTCGATGATTACGTAAAGAATTATTTGATCCCGAGGAAACACCTAGGCGACTAGTACCCGCCGGCGGGTTCGTTGTCCTGTTTTCGGAGAGGAAAGCACGGAAGCAACGAAGTGATTGTCGGATTTTCCACTTGTTCCGGTTCGTGTCTTTCCTGTTTCGTGTCATTTCGTGTGATTTCGTGGTTATCTTTTCTTAAGAACTGAAACCACGAACTCACACGAAATCACACGAAAAAAGCGAACCACGAAACA